>CAIVGO010000319.1 GCA_903905445.1 uncultured Bacteroidota bacterium | reverse complement strand
CCGACCAAGGTGGCCGCCGCATTGGCCATGCCCCAGGAGGGCAAAATGGTAAAAATGATGATCCGAATTGCAATCGTGTAGCCCGCCGTTACCGAAGTGCCAATATGCGCCAAAATTTTTATCATAAAAATCCAACTGGCCGAACCAATCAAATATTGACCCGCACCACCTGCTCCCAGCCCAAATAATCGCCGAATAATGCCCAAATCAGGCTTAAAATAGCTCCAGTGAATATGAATCCGATTGCTTTGCACAACCTCTCCCGCAGCATCATAACGCACCGGAACCGGACGCAACAGCATCCATAATTGATAAACCACACCGGTAGAGCGACCAATAGTAGTAGCCACCGCAGCGCCGGTTACCCCCAGGGCCGGGAATGGTCCCCAGCCAAAAATCAGCATCGGATCGAGCAAAATATTTACCCCGTTGGCAATCCACAAGGCCCGCATGGCGGTATTGGCATCGCCTGCGCCGCGAAAAACGCCATTGAGCATCCACAACAACAGGATGGGCAAATTGCAGGTGAGCATAATCTGGGTAAAGTGCTTGCCCGATTCGGCCAATGCCGCATTTTCAGACATGCCCAGTAAAATTTCTTTGGCAAAAAAGAACCCGGGAATAGCGACAAACACGGAGATGAACACCGCAATCAAAATCGTCTGCGCCGCCGCTTTTGCCGCAGCAGTCGGGTTGCCCTCGCCGATGCGCCGCGACACCATGGCCGTTGCGGCCGAACTCAGGCCAATGGCAATGGAGTATATTAAGGTGAGGATGGATTCGGTGAGCCCAACCGTAGCAACCGCTTCTACACTGATTTTGGAAACAAAAAAAGCATCCACCACGGCAAAAAGCGACTCCATCGCCATTTCCAGGATCATCGGAATCGATAACAGGATAATGGCCCGGTCAATGCTGCCGGTGGTGTACACTTGCTCCTCGCCATTCAGTGCCAATTTCAGCAAACGCCATACCCGTTGCAGCCTCGTTTCCGGCGCAGTGCTCGTTGGTTCTGTCATGTTTTTGTGTTATTTGTGCAATCTCGGTAAAACGAAACAGTTGCTTTTAAAGTTCCCTGTCAAATACCAAACCAAGTTACCGTAACTTTGTTTCACTTTCAAATATTTCTGAAAAAATTATACCCAACATACAATGGATGTTTCTGATTTGCTCCAACGCGCCCTCCGATTGGAATGGCTTAGCCCCGAAGAAGGCGTTTTTCTCTTTGAAAACGCCAGCACCACCGAGCTCATGTACGTGGGCAACCGGATGCGCCAGCACCATGTCCCGTCTGGCATCGTAACCTGGATCATCGACCGCAATTCGAATACCACCAATGTGTGTATCGCCAATTGCAAATTTTGTAATTTTTACCGCCGTCCGGGCCACGGCGAGGCGTATATTACCACGATTGAGGAGTACAAACAAAAAATTGAGGAAACATTCCGCTTGGGCGGCGAGCAACTGCTACTCCAAGGCGGCCACCATCCCGATTTGGGCCTGGCGTTTTATGTCGATTTGTTCCAGCAACTCAAAGACCTTTACCCCACCTTGAAGTTGCACGCTCTCGGACCGCCGGAAATTGCGCATATCGCAAAATTAGATAAAATGAGCCATTATGAGGTGCTCAAAGCTCTCAAAGCAGCAGGTTTAGACTCTTTGCCGGGTGCAGGGGCCGAAATTTTGAACGACCGGGTGCGCCGCCTGATTTCAAAAGGCAAATGCGGCGGTGAAGAATGGCTGGATGTGATGCGCGCTGCCCATCAGTTGCACCTGACCACCTCGGCCACCATGATGTTTGGCCATATTGAAACCAATTACGAGCGCATGGAGCATTTTGCCTGGCT
>CAIVGO010000318.1 GCA_903905445.1 uncultured Bacteroidota bacterium | reverse complement strand
CCGTATATCCACAGTTTTGGCGGCCATTATTGGTTTATCAGTGCGATTATTCAGTTTTACCTGGCATTTCCCTTGTTGGTTTGGTTGAAAGGGCGGTTTAGCAATCCGTGGAATTACTTTTGGATTTGCCTGATTATTTCGGTGGTTTGGTGGCTGGTGGTGTACTTGATGGGTACGGGCGAGCTGCGGAGCTGGAACAGTTTTTTCCTGCAATTTTTGTGGGAATTTGCGCTCGGGCAAGTGCTGGCGGGGGCATATAAGGCCGGGAACGGACAAGTCAAACCGTATGTGTTGCGGGCCGATTTTTGGAATTACAAGTGGGGGTATTATTTGCCGACCGGCGTCCTTTTTACGGGCATCATGATTGCCATGATATTAAAAATGGGCGCTGCGGGCAAAATTTTCAATGATATTCCGGCTTTGATTGGCTACACGGCGATTTGTATTTTCTTATTTCATGTGGGCGAACGCTTTATCCCCGTATTGAAGCGTTTGTTTTTGTGGATTGGCGGATTTTCGTATTCCTTGTATTTGGTGCACATCATGGTGCTGGAGTTATATTTGTTGGGCTTACGGAGTGTGGGTGTGGGCGTTAGTTTGCCCGTTTTATTGGCCTATTTGCCTTTGGCGGTATTGGGAGCTTGGGCATTCGAGCCTTTAAGTCGACGTTGGGTCGGCCTATTTGAAAAAAAACAAACCTAAACCCAGATTTAAATGGATTTGAAGGATGGATGGATAAAAAAGTTGATTTTCAATGGATTGGAAGCCAGCTGTTTTCATAACCACTTTGCGTTGACTATAAACATATAAATTCCATGCGCCGTTGGGCCACCGGATTTTCCTTGCTGCTGAACCTTTTGCTCCTCAGCGCATTTTTTTTGCTGATACAACGCCTGGGAGGGTTTCGGTACACCATGTACCGTGCGTACCATTCCGAGGCAGGTTTGTATGCCCACCGTAAAAGTTTGTTTGCCCTTTTTCCCGATCGGCCAGGTGCCATGGTGATGCTGGGCGATTCCCAAATAGAACAATGTGAGTGGCGCGAATTGCTGGGCGATAGTCTCCATATCCTCAACCGAGGCATTACCGGCGATCAGACGGCGGGCGTTTTGGACCGCTTGGACGATATATTACGCAACCGGCCGAATCTGGTGGTATTGTGTGTAGGCATCAATGATTTGTTGCTGGGAAAGGCTATTCCAGAGATTGCTGAAACGTATCGGAGCATTGTTCAGCAATTGCGCAAACCCGGTGCTGCCCCGCAAGTCGTGCTCGTGAGTGTATTGCCCATCAACAATCAGATCAAAAATATGGGCCTTGATCCGCACTTAATTCCTGCCTTTAATATTGAAATTCAGCAAATTGCCCGGTCTTTTGCGTTGCCATACCTGGATTTGTACACCGAACTGAGCGATGCGCAAGGACAATTGTTGCCGACCTGCACAGAAGACGGCCTGCATTTGAACGGGCAGGGCTATTTGGTGTGGAAAAAGCAATTGGATAAAATACTGCTCGGAACATGATTTTCAACTCGCTCGTATTCCTCGTATTTGTGCTGTGTTTCTTTTCAGTGTATTTTTTCCTGAAAGGTCGGTTGCGCCTGGGCTGGATCCTGGTAGCGAGTTATGTTTTTTATGGATGGTGGGACTGGCGTTTTTTGGCGCTCATCATTTTTACCACCTTGATGGATTATCTTTTTGGCATTTACCTGGAAGATACCCATGCGCCGCGGCAGAAAAAGCAGGTCATTATTGCGAGTGTGGTGATGAACCTGGGCTTTTTATCCATTTTTAAATATTTCAATTTTTTTGCGGCCTCTGCTGCTGCGGCGTTGCAGTATGTAGGCATGGAGGCGAGTTGGACGACCTTGCATATTATTTTGCCAGTGGGTATTTCGTTTTACACCTTCCAGAGCATGTCGTACACCATCGAGATATACCGTGGGGAGATGAAAGCCGAGCGGGATTTATTGAAATACGCCACCTTTGTTGGGTTTTGGCCGCAATTGATGGCCGGACCGATTGTGCGGGCCAAAGATTTGTTGCCGCAGTTCCATGTGGAGCGGCCGTTTGAATGGGATCGTTTTTATAGTGGAATGGGTCGGGTGTTGTGGGGATTTTTTAAAAAATGTGCCATTGCGGATTCCTTGGGGCCGTTTGCCGACCAATGTTTTCAGGCACCCGAGACCTTTGGTTCGTTGCATTTGCTGATTGGCGTGGTGTTTTATTCGTTTCAGATATACTGTGATTTTAGCGGGTATTCCGACATCGCGATTGGTATGGCGCGCATCATGGGGTATCGTTTTCCCGAAAATTTTCGGTCGCCGTATTTTTCCAGCAGTTTCAGCGAATTTTGGACGCGCTGGCATATTTCCTTGTCGTCATGGCTGCGCGATTATTTGTACATTCCGTTGGGCGGTAACCGGCACGGCGTGTTGATGACCTACCGCAACAACATGATTACCATGCTTTTAGGCGGATTGTGGCATGGGGCCAATTGGGCCTTTGTGTTTTGGGG
>CAIVGO010000317.1 GCA_903905445.1 uncultured Bacteroidota bacterium | reverse complement strand
TTTGTTTGGCCATTCTGATTGGGTAGGTGGGTAAAAATGCAAAAATAATGGAATTAAGGTACTATTAATCAATATGAAGGTATTTTGATATATTGTTAAAGCCAATTACTTGTGTTTGTTCATTTAGGGGATAATCTCTTTCGAGCGGATAAACAACATAATTTAGGGTAGTCCCCAAATCATTTTGTGCTATATAAAATCCCTTTGAAGGGATAGGAGCAGTGCTATATTTAATTTCAAATAAAATGATGGGCGCTCCACCTCGAACAATCACCGCATCGGCTTCTGTTCCACTATTTGTTCGATAAAAATACAATTGGTCGGTTTCTTCCAACATTCCGGCAATTTCCTGCAAAACATATCCTTCCCAAGAGGAGCCAAGGATTGGTTGACGTTGGAGTCGGTCAAAATCGGGTATACCCAACAAACTATGTAAAAGACCCGTATCCCGAATATAAACCTTGGGAGATTTTACCAATCTTTTTCCAATATTCGTGTAAAATGGCTGTATACGCCTGATTAAATAGGCCGATTCAAGAAAATCCATGTATTTTCGAATCGTATTGGAAGCTAGTCCTAAGGCGTTACTCAGGGCTTCCACATTTAGCAATTGCCCGTGGTTATGTGCCAACATGGTCCATAATTTGCCAATTACGATTGGGTCTGCGCGCAGTCCGAGCAGCGGCAAGTCGCGTTCAAGGTAGGTTTGGATAAAATTTTGCCTCCATTGTGTACTGCGCCGATCATCTGGTGCCAACAAGGATTCCGGGAAACCACCTCTTTGCCAATGCACTCGGTAGTCTATCGCAGGTACTTCTGCATGTAAAAATGGTTGCATTTCATAATAGGCAACCCGACCTGCCAATGATTCAGAACTGTCTCGAATCAATTCGGGCGCCGCTGACCCTAATAAGATAAAGCGACCCGGCCGACGGTCACGGTCGATGAGTCCACGCAAAACTGGAAATAACTCGGGTAAACGCTGTACTTCATCTAAAATGACCGTTTCATTCCGGTGCTGTTCTAAAAACAAGGTTGGCTCACTGAGTAAAGACCGCTCTTCTGGCAACTCCAGGTCAATATAAATGCTTGGCTGTGGTAATTGATTGGCGATATGACGTGATAAGGATGTCTTACCCACTTGCCGCGGACCAACAATCACCACTGCCGGAAAATAGGCGGCTAAATCGAGAATTTCCTTTTCTGCTTTTCGTTGTAAGTACATATCTTGGTTTTACCTTGCAAATCTGCAAATAATTTGCAGATTTGCAAGGTAAAACTTCTGAAAAAATTAAAAAGAAATTTTTTTTCTTGGCTTGATTCAAAAAATGAGCCTATGCTCCAATGGTTGTTCACCCATCATTCCCCACCTTTTGCCTAAAATCCCCTATTTTAAACGGCTTTTTCGTAATTATGCGCACTTTTTTTATCGAAATAACGAAACCTATGCAAATCAAATCAACAATTTTAGCGCTTTGTTGCCTTTTGCCGCTCGCAATATGGGCGCAAAAGGACAAAAAATGGGATGTAAATAACCCGGAAGGCAGCATTTACACGGATGTTTCCTTCACCGCCACGGAAGGAACCTGGATGAATCTGGATGTAAGTCCTGACGGAAAGACGCTTGCTTTCGACCTGTTGGGCGATATTTATACCTTACCCATTGGCGGCGGACAAGCTACCTGTGTACGCGCGGGCATCGCCTGGGAGGTACAGCCGCGTTTCTCGCCCGATGGCAAACAAATTTTATTTACCTCGGATGCTGGCGGCGGCGATAATATATGGTTGATGAACACCGATGGCAGCAAAGCCAAACAAGTCACCAAGGAAAGTTTCCGACTGCTCAATAATCCGACCTGGATGCCGGATGGTCAATATTTCGTAGCCCGCAAACACTTTACCAGCAGTCGCTCGCTTGGCGCTGGTGAAATGTGGATGTACCATATTTCCGGTGGCGATGGCCTTCAATTAACCAAACGCAAAAACGACCAGCAGGACGTGAATGAACCTTCTGTCAGCGCCGATGGACGATACTTATACTTCAGCGAAGACATGTACGGTGGCGGTTTTTTTCAATACAACAAAGACCCGCTGAAACAGATTTTTGTGATTCGGCGCTATGATTTTAAAGAAGGTAAAATAGAAAATATTACTGGCGGTTCCGGCGGCGCTTGTCGGCCACAAATCAGTCCGGATGGAAAATGGCTGGCTTTTGTGCGCCGCGTGGATACCAAATCGGTGCTGTTTGTGCAAAATCTGGCCACTGGCTTAGAATATCCGGTATATCGGA
>CAIVGO010000316.1 GCA_903905445.1 uncultured Bacteroidota bacterium | reverse complement strand
GGCGCGTTCAAACCGCTTGATTGGTATAATTTTGCCCTCGCTGAAATCGCATTCGGATAAAAACAGTACGGTCATTGTTAATATTATGACAATACGGAACGTGTTTATTAAGTTTTGTTGCATAGTCCTGAAAAAAACCGCGATTTTTACCGCTCAAATTTAATTAAGCTGAAAAAACTGCGCATTATGAAAAAAATTGTCTTTGCATGTACCTTTTTCCTTCTCCTGGTTGCGGGGAAAGTAGCGGCTCAAAAATCTTTTCGCTTCGGATTTCAAACCAGCCCAACGTTTAGCTGGATGCGTACCGACGATAAAAAGATAGAAGGTGTAAGTGCCAACCTGGGTTTACGACTTGGTGCGGTGGGTGAATATTACTTTGCAGAAAACTACGCCATCACCGTTGGGTTGGGCTTTGGGTTCAATCAGGGTGGAACGATTCAAAACGGGTATCTAAGCGGAAAATTTTGGCCCGATTCTGAGTTAATACCCGCTTTACAAACCTTGCCAAACCAAGCGAAACTGCATTACCGCATCAATTATGTGGAAATTCCAATCGGACTTAAGATGCGGTCTGGTTCGGACGGCGACAAATTTCGGTATTATGCCGAAATTCCAACCATCAATTTGTCCTTTTTGTCGAAAGCATCGGGTGATATCAAAGGCGATAACGATCTGCCAAGTGCCAATCAGGACGATGCCAACGACATCAACATCAAGAAAGAGGTCAAAAAAATCTCCCTGGCATGGGGATTGGGCGGTGGTGTAGAGTACAACCTTACGGGAGGCACCTCACTGATTGTGGGACTTGCCTACCAACAGGTGTTTACCGATGTCACGGACAATCGGGGCCAAGTGTACACCACCGAAACAGAATTCAAGAAAGAAGACTCAAAAGGCACCATTCGGATGTTGGCGCTGCGTTTGGGTATTGCGTTCTAGTGTCTTGAGATAATTCGGCAGGTTGGTGCAAAAATAATTTATAAAAATGCATCAACCTGCCAAATAAAAACCTAAAACCAGGCAGTTATTGATCTACGAACTCAGCAATGATCACGGCTGTTTTGCCAGCAACATCAACTTTGGCATAGTTGACCGAATAAAATACGAATTTTTGCTCACGCCGGGTAAAAACAAGGCCCGTTTGACGCAAAATGCGCAAGTGCTGTGAAGCAATAGATTGCTCAATACCCATCGCTTCAAAAATATCATTTACACACGATGAACCTTTTTCATCGATGTAATGCAGCATTCTCAGACGAAGGGGATGTGCCAAAGCACGCATAATGTCGGAAGCAGCCTGGAGCGCTTCTACGTTTTCAGTTGGGAGTGTGAGGTGTTTGCTCATTTAGTTTTCTCTTTGGATACAATGTAGGGATTGCTCATTTGTGAAGGCAAATATGCGATTTCTATTGACAACAAACAATATACACAAAAAAAATGCTGCACACAATTGCAAAAGCAATTGAAATGCAGCATTCTTAGGAAGAAATAGCAGGTAAAATTTTACGCAGCGAGGTCTTCTACTAACTGGGAGATTTGGGTGAGGCGGGATTTATCCAACCCGTAAAAGATAAATTTGCCTTGGCGTTCGGTAATCACGACGCCCGCTTTGCGCAAAATCGCAAGATGCTGACTCGCGACACTCTGCTCTAGCCGCAATTTTACATAGATGTCTGTTACGGTCATACGCTGATGCTCTTCCAGAAGGTCGATCATGCGTTGACGAAGTTTGTGATTCACTGCACGCAATACTAGTACAGCCTTGCGCAGCTCGTTGTAATCTAGCAAAATGTCTTGTTGTCCCTTCTTCAAGACAATTGCGTCGCTTTTCGCTTTTCTCATATAAGTTGTTTTGAAAGTATTTTGTAAGTTATTTCAACTGATTTTATCTTTCCAAAATTGTGCCAATTGCGTTGTTGACATGAGAAAAAAATGCGCATTGCACTAGGAAAAATACACAACCAGTTGACTACGAAGGCGTTATAGTGCAAAAATAATTTAGATGGAATTTGATTATAATTTAAAAAATCACAACACCTTATTTGGAATTGTAATATTTGGGGGCTTCATATAAAACGGCTCATAATATGCCACATCCTGAAATTCACCTATTTTTAGATGCTCGAAAGCAAGATGTGACAAGTACCCGACAGAACTTTTCTCAATCCCACCATCTGCCGTTTCTTCTGCCAAAAAGTAACTTCCCGCCTTTAGGCTTCCGTTACCTGACAAAATTATGGAAAATCCGGCTTGTTCCCAAATTTTGGCAGGCAGAATTTTGTGAAATAAATCATCTTCCAGTATAAATGGCTGCGCTGGCACGACTTCCCGCAACTGTGCATCGTACAAAGCCATCCAAATTTCTTGTCGGCGGGCATCAATCATGGGCGCAAAAAAGGTCGTTTGCGTCATATGCGGCCAACTGGCGCGGCTGGCCCAGGCAAGTGCCTGCAACGTGTCGACTGCAATCAGCGGCTTATCCAGCGCATAACAAATGCCTTTGGCGACCGAACTTCCGACCCGCAAAGCCGTATAAGACCCTGGTCCTCTGCTCACCGCAATTGCATCCAGGTCCCGCAACGGAATACCCGATTGCTCCACACACTGCTGAATTTGCAGGGTCAGCAGCGTCGCATGACTTTGCGTATCGGTGTTTTCCTGAAATGCCACCACTTGGCCATCCACGGCAATAGCCGCACCACACACCTCGGTGGCTGTTTCGATCAATAAAATATTGGCCATGGCGCAGTTTATTCGAAATAACTGCCTTGAATGATGCCACCGCCCACGACATCGTCACCTTCGTAAAAAACAGCGCTTTGTCCAGGGGCCACGCCTTTCACATTGGCATGAAATTGCACCTCTATATCTTTGCCCACCGGATGCAGGGTACTCAAGGTGCCCCCATCGCGGTAACGCACTTTGGTCACGGTTTCAAGGCCGCTTTCCGGAATGGCGTCGTATTTCATGAGGTTGAGTTTGCCCACCATCATGCCATTGCGAATTAGTTCTTCCTCGCGGCCCAGCACGACCGTATTGGTGTCCGGCCGGATTTCGGTGACAAACATAGGTTCGCCCAACGCGATGCCCAAACCCTTGCGTTGACCTACCGTATAAAAAGGATAACCTTCATGGGTGCCCAGAACCTTGCCCTGCACATCGACAAATTTTCCGCCCGCCACTTGTTCGTCCAGGCCATCAATGCGACGGCGCAGGAAACCCCGGTAATCGTTATCGGGCACAAAACAGATTTCGTAACTCTCCGCTTTCTTGCTCAGTTCATCCCAGCCGCGTTCGGCCGCCATTTGCCGCACTTCCGGCTTGGTGAACACCCCGAGGGGCATGCGGGTGCGGTTGAGGCAGTCCTGGCTCAATCCCCACAGCACATAAGATTGGTCTTTTTGCCGATCCACCGCGCGGGTAATGTATTTGCGGCCTTCCAGTTCATTGATGATGCCGTAATGGCCGGTT
>CAIVGO010000315.1 GCA_903905445.1 uncultured Bacteroidota bacterium | reverse complement strand
GCCCTTTATGCCACCATCTTATTATTATTGAGCACGCGGTTGATGGCCTTTGGATTTGTAGTGATGGGGCTATTACCGCTTCATTTGTACCTGATTTTATCGGCTACCATGATTTTAGGTTCCTTGATAGGCGGACTAGCTGGTTGTTGGTATTATAGTCGGGTATCAAAATGAACTTCCACCGCCCGTGGCCTTGTCCGCTTCACCCGCCATCCAAAGCCCAACGCCGCGCCGGTGTGTTTTCACCCGGCGCTCCCGGAATGTGCAATGCCCACAAAACCTTTTTCTTTTCGCCTGGGCAGGTTCACCTCGATCGTAAAATACCAATTGAATATTTTTTGTAATTTTGTTTCAAAATGTTCCACAAAAATCATCCCCCCCTGTTTTTTACCTCAACCTATGCAATGAAAAACATACGATTGGTCGCATTTTCTGCCTTTTGCTTTACCCTGAACTTTTTGAGCGCACAAATCACCATCACCAATTCGGTATTTCCCGCTGTTGGCGACACCTTGCGTTACGCCACGGATAACAATCCACCGGCTGGTTTGAACCCGGCAACCCCGCCAGGAGGAGCGCAAACCTGGGATTTTTCCGGCCTGACAGCCGATGCCAACAATCTCGTGGTATTTCGGTCGCCCAACAACGGTCAAAACGCCGGTTCCTTTCCGGGTGCGGAGGCAGTGGTCATTACGAACACCCGGGAGACTTATTATAACATTACCAATACACAGTTTCAGGTTTTAGGATATGCTGGTGATGATCCTGCCAACCTCGGCCTTAAGGTGTTGGCCCCATTTTCGCCCGAACTGGTGGAGCGCCGTGCACCAGCCAATTTTTTCGACATTAGTGCTTCAAACAGCAACCTTAGCCTGATCTTTCCAACGGATGTTCCCCCGCTCGACAATATTTTTAACAACCTGCCGGTTAATATTGATTCGATGCGCTTGAATATCAACACCAATCGCACGGATGTCATCGATGCGTACGGAAATTGCGTCATTCCGGGTGCCAGCTATCCTGTGCTGCGTCAAAAACGCACCGAATACCGCTCGACCGGCATTGAGGTATACGTATTACTCTTTCCCGGTTTTGGCAATTGGGTAGATCTTGCATCTCTAGGGGGCGGCGGCATCAGTTTGGGCAATTTGATCGGAACCGATACGATCGTTAGTTACCGCTTCCTGAGCGCAACGGAAAAAGAAGAAATTGCCGTTGCCTACATGAACAATGACCTGAATCAGGTTATCTCCGTGCAATTCAAACAAGAAAATGTTGTAAGCGATTTTGAGCCGGCAATTGGCGATGCGGCGGTTAGTGCTTCCATGCAGGTCTTTCCAAACCCTGCTGTTTCGTGGGTGCGCTTCGTTTGCGCCAACCTGCCAAATGATGTGTATACGCTTAAACTGTTCAATGCCACCGGCCAAATGGTATGGAAACAAGACGATCAAATTTCCGGAAATCGCTCCATTCAACTTGAACTGGATAGCTTCAAAAAAGGGGTCTATCTGTACAACTTGGTGGATAGCAAAGGAAAACCTGTGCGCACCAAACATCAGGTAATATTAAAACTTTGATTCAAAACTGATCTACAATAAGGGACAGTACGATGGGGAGTATCCAAATGAACTTACCCCCTCAATAACAGCAACTTAGATACAATCAGATCAATTACCTCCACCAGGATGAGCGCAATAACAATCCATTCCAGTTGTTTGCTTTCCCGGTGGAGGTACAATTCGCGGAACACCGTCAGGTTATCTTCCACTACCTTAAACGTATATTCTATTTCCTTAAAGCGGGTTTGCAATTCAAAGGTACGCGCCATCCCCCGGTACAATTTATCGAGGTATTCATCGTCCCAGGTCAAATCAGGACTATCGAAAATGAACAGGTTTTCGACAATCCTGTTTTTGTTATTCAGGGTGCGGCCGATAAATTTGAGCATGTTTTTACGCGTGATGCGGATAGAACCGTCTTGCTCCAGTTGCGCGGTCAGGCCATTGATTTCACTCAACAAGGTATTGGCCCGCTGCGAATAAAAATCAAGTGCGACCGTGTGCGCGAGCGAGAGCATCGTAATTTTGGCTACATTTTCATCCAAGCGCGGCAAGGTGATCTGGTCGAACCCAAAAATAATCTGACTGCCTTCTTTTTGCTCGATTTCAAAATCATCGCGCATTTTTTCGGCGAGCGGCGCTTTTACAAATTGCTGGAAAAAAACCAGGTTCTTGCTGATGTCCACATCGGGCATATTGGCAAAAACGACTGCGCCATAGTCGAATGCATAAAAATACTGATCTTCATCTACACGATAGAACAGTTCGTTCGGATTTTCTTGCAGCAAAATACCTGCATACGCGGATTTAAGTTGTTTCAAATCCAATTGTTCGGCGATATAAAAGGCCGTTATTTTCATGAATATCCTGTTTATGCTTAACTTTGAAAAGTGTAGCGTTAAACTATGGTAAATAAACCACAAAGCGGCTACATTTGCTCGTCCGAAAATTAAATCACTTTGTTAGCAACCCAAATCGTCGATATTGCCATCAGTGCCGTGCTTGGCTTGGTGATGTTTGGAGTGGGCCTGTCTTTATCGATTTCCGATTTTTACAGGATCATTCGATATCCGCGCGCCTTTTTTACCGCGCTCACCGTTCAAATGATCGGTCTGCCGCTGATTGCCTTCGCGATCCAGGGACTGCTTTCGCCCTTGTCGCCAGAAATCAAGGTAGGATTTATCATCCTTGCGGCAAGTCCAGGGGGCGCTACCTCTGGTTTCCTTGCCTATCTTTGGCGTGCAAATGTAGCACTTTCCTTGTCAATCACCTCTGTAAATAGCTTCTTAACCCTCATTTCGATCCCAATTGTAACAAATTTGGGCTTAAAAGTGTTTTTAGGAACCACCACCGAATTTCACCTGCCACTCTGGGAAACGATGGGGCATATTTTTGCCATTGCGATCCTTCCTGCACTCTTGGGCATTTTTACCAGAAACCAATTTCCGCGCTGGTCGGAAAAAATAAGCCGTCCTGCCAAATATGCCATGATGGTGCTGCTCGCCATTGTATTTATGGTCAAACTGTTGGTGGGTGAAAACCAGGGCGGCGCTGGATTAGACCTGCACGATTTTATTCAAATCACCCCATTTGCCCTGATTCAAAACCTGGCCTGCCTGCTCATCGGGTATTTCACGATGAAGATGATGGGCATGGACCATGCATCCCGGCTTACCGCTGCGATGGAAAGCGGGGTCCAAAACACCACGCTGGCCTTTTTGATCGCCAGCAGTTTTTTGCACAACCAGGAAATGGTTAAGCCAGCCCTGGTGTATTCCCTCTACTCGTTTTGGACGGCTTGTTTGTTTGCTTATTTATCGAACCGCATTGCCCGCAAAGCTGCCGAACAGCCTGTCCAAAATTGATTTCCTTTTTTTCAGCGTACCTGTTTTGCGATTAAGTGCAGCAATTGTCTTCCAATTGCCACTTCTGCTGGCATTTCCCGTTTTACCATACTACATAGCCCAACAGAGCCAATTACATTTGCGCTGTATTTTTTCCCGTGATGCACGTTTGCATTTATTTTAAATCAAATCCAACTGTTGTTTGAATGAAAAATCTTTTCCTGTCTTGCTGTTACGCCCTGGTGCTTTTGCTTTTGACCCAACCGCTTTCTGCCCAAGATTATAACGTACAATTGCGTGGTACCCTCGAGTACCCCGGCCAAACGTTGGCAAATATTTGTGGATATGCCCAAAATGGACGCGAATATGCGTTGTTGGGCGCATCACAAGGTTTAATTATTGCCGATGTAACAGATCCGGATGCCCCTGTTACCATCCAGCAAATTCCTGGACCCAATAATTTATGGAAAGAAATTAAAGTATTAGGCAAATACGCTTACATCACTTCCGAAGGTGGACAGGGTTTGCAAATTGTTGATTTATCCAGTTTGCCTTCTCCGAGTACTACCTACCACCAATATACGGGCGATGGCTCGATAACGGGCGCCTTGAATACCATCCATGCCCTCCATATTGATGAAAAAAAGGGCTATTTGTACTTGTATGGAACCAATTTGTTCAATGGGGGCGCCGTTGTACTCGACCTCAACCAGGATCCATATAATCCTACTTTTGCCGGCAAATATGATGTTAACGGTTATGTGCACGATGGTTATGCCGACAATGACACGCTTTATGCTGCGCACATTAACGCAGGATTTATGTCGGTGGTAGATATGAGCAACAAAGCCAATCCGGCTGTGCTCGGTACCATTCAAACACCGGGCAATTTTACCCACAATGCCTGGATGCTCAGCGACCGTAAAACCGTTTTGACCACCGATGAAGATTTTCCGTCGTTTATTACGGCCTATGATGTGAGCGACCCAAGCGATATCAAAGAACTGGATCGCTCCTCTACAGGAGATGGCAACAATGCAATCGGCCACAACACGCATATTCTAAACGACTGGGCCATCAATTCGTACTATATTGACGGATTTAACATCGTGGACGCGCACCGCCCGGACAACCTGGTGGAAGTAGGCCGATTTGATACCTGGGCTTCCGGCGGAACCTTTGACGGTTGCTGGGGCGTTTATCCGTTCCTGCCATCTGGTACCATCGTGGCGAGTAATATCCCAAACACCGGTGGCGGTACCGGCAAATTATTTGTTTGCACCCCGAGTTACGTGCGTGCCTGCTATTTGGAAGGCCAAATCATCAACGGTTGCAATAATCAGCCATTGGGCGATGCCGTGGTTACCATTGTTGGCGCACCCGTTAACACCATTGCGACCTCCAAAGCGAGCGGTATTGTAAAAACAGGTTACGTTGTGCCAGGCACCTACACCGTAACCATTAGCAAACCTGGTTACCTCACCGAAACGCGCACGGTGGTGCTGGCAACCGAACAGGTTACCCCACTCAATGTTACGTTGACAGTAGAGAATGCAGTTTCAGTGAATGCTACCCTCAAAAATGCAAACACCCTGGCCGTGGTTCCCAATACCGAACTGTTGCTTGCCGGCAATGCGCAAGTGCTCAAACTGCAAACCAATGCACAAGGAAAGTTTGACCTCAACTGTTTGTCTGCAGGCACCTACCGCGTGGGCGCTTGGGGCTTCCGCAATGGATCGATCACCATTAGCGCATCCGGCCAACTTGAAATTGCGTTGGAACCCGGCTACTACGATGATTTTGAATTGAATTTGGGCTGGACCAACACCAGCAATGCTGCATCCGGCGATTGGGAGTTGGGCGTACCGGTAGGAACTTATTTCAACAACCAAATCAGCAACCCGGAAGCTGATGCTGCAACAGATAACAACAACCTGTGCTATGTGACCGGCAACGGTGGCGGCGCAGCAGGCAACAATGATGTGGACAATGGGGAAGTAATCCTCAGCACGCCAACCATGAAGTTAAATGGCTTGCAAGACGCCGTACTGTCTTTCGATTACTGGTTTTTTAATGACGGCGGACAAGGCACTGGCCCGAATGACAATTTCACGGTAAAAGTGACCAATGGCGTACAAACGGCTACTGTTTTCACCACCAACTTGTCGGAAAGTGTGTGGCGCAGCTCAGGCGACATCAGCCTCAAGAACGTTATTCCGCTCAATAACTCGGTAAAAGTATTGTTCAGCGCCAGTGATGTTGCGCCAGGCCACCTGGTCGAAGCCGGAGTGGATATCTTTAAAATAACGTCGATTGCGACCGCGGTAAATAACCCGATAGATGCCAATGCCAGCATCCTTGCAACGCCTAACCCCACGGCTTCGGAATTTATGTTGCGGTACAACTGGCCAGGTACCGAAAACGCAATCCTCGAAGTGCGGAATGTGTTAGGACAGGTAATGTTGCAGCAAAAAGTAGGTATTACCGGCAGTTACACCTGTGGCGCCAACTGGGCGAGTGGCGTTTATTTCGTTGTACTTCGGAATGATCAGGCGCAGAGTGCGGTGCTGAAAATGAATAAATTGTAATATCGAACACTGCGTGACAAATTTCGCGCAGATGCTACACAGATTCGTTTTCACAGATGTTACACAGATCTTTCTGCGTAACATCTGTGCGACAAATTTCGCGCAGATGCTACACAGATTCGTTTTCACAGATGTTACACAGATCTTTCTGCGTAACATCTGTGCTTTTTTTCTGTGTAACATCTATGCGACAAATTTCGCGCAGATGCTACACAGATTAGTTTTCACAGATGTTACACAGATCTTTCTGCGTAACATCTGTGCTTTTTTTCTGCGTAACATCTGTGCGACAAATTTCGCGCAGATGCTACACAGATTAGTTTTCACAGATGTTACACAGATCTTTCTGCGTAACATCTGCGCTTTTTTTCTGTGTAACATCTGCGTGAAATTTGTCTAGTAGTGTAATTCGGTCCAACTCCTCACTCCTCACTCCCCACTCATCACTACCTTCTTCCAACATAATTATGCGGCGTAAGCGCCTTCAATTCTTCTTTGATGGCTTCAGAAACCGCCAATTCCTCAATAAACTCATGTAAAACCGCTTGCGTAACCGCGCTCCGTCCCCGCGTAAGCGCTTTCAACGCCTCATACGGCTGCGGATATCCTTCCCGGCGCAAAATCACCTGAATCCCTTCGGCAATCACCATCCAGTTGTCTTCCAGGTCGTCGTACAATTTTCCTTCGTTGAGGGTCAGTTTTCCCAAACCTTTTTGCAATGATTTGAGCGCCACCAGCGTATGTCCCATCGGCACGCCAATATTGCGCAAAACCGTGGAGTCCGTCAGGTCGCGTTGCAGACGGCTAATGGGTAGTTTTTCCGCCAAATGTTGAAACAAGGCATTGGCCAAACCAAAGTTTCCTTCCGCGTTTTCAAAATCAATCGGATTAACCTTGTGCGGCATGGCCGAAGAACCCACTTCATCTTTGACCGTTTGTTGGCGGAAATACTCCATGGAAATATAGGTCCAGATATCCCGACAAAAATCAATCAAAATCGTATTGATGCGGCCGATTGCCTGAAATTGTGCCGCCATACAATCGTAATGTTCAATTTGAGTGGTTGTTTGCGAACGTTCAAGCCCTAGAAACTCTTGCACAAAGTCGTTGCCAAACTGCTGCCAGTCAAAATCGGGATAAGCGGCATAATGTGCGTTGAAATTGCCTGTTGCGCCGCCAAACTTCGCCCGGTGCGGAATGGCTTTTAGCATCGCCAATTGAATTTCAAGGCGTTCGGAAAACACCCGCAATTCTTTACCCAGCAAGGTAGGCGATGCCGGTTGTCCGTGCGTGCGCGCAAGCATGGGTACGTGCGCCCAATCCTGTGCGCGTTGCTCCAAACTGGCAATAATTTTAGAAATCAGGGGATAATAAACCGATTCCAGCGCGTTTTTCAACAACAAAGGGGTGGCGGTGTTGTTGATATCCTGCGAAGTAAGTCCGAAATGCACAAACTCGCGCAGGTTGCCCAACTCCAAAGCATCAAAACGTTCTTTTAAAAAGTACTCAACGGCTTTTACATCGTGGTTGGTGGTGCGTTCGATGCCTTTCACAAATTCGGCATCCCCCAGGCTAAAATGTTCAAAAATGCCGTTCAGGTCGTCTATTTTATCGTCCTCAAACGCCTCCAGTTGGGGTAATCCAAACTGGCACAATGCGATAAAATATTGAATTTCAACAAATACCCGATACCGAATCAGGGCATATTCGCTAAAATAATCGCTCAATTCACGGGTTTTGTCCGCATACCGACCGTCGATCGGTGAGATGGCTGTAAGCATGTTTTCTGCTGTTTCTATTTATAACAATGCAAAATTAGTAAAACCTGTAAAAGCAGCCTTGCTATCCCACTTCAGATCTGCTACTTTTGCCCAAAAATTCATCCGATGCGTACGTTCTTGCTATTCCCGCTTGCTTTTTTCTGTTTATCGCTGTTTACCGTGGCTTGTGATGACCGGGCAAAGGTTCAACTTTTGCAAAAAGAAACCGAAGATTTACACGATGATGCCATGAAAGGCATGTCGGTCATCAATCGGGTTGCACGCAATTTCAAAAAAGAAGTGGCCGAACTTGATTCCATCGGTACCACCACGGCCCTCGAACGCAAAGCGGCTTTGCTGACGGTCATTGAACAAATGGAAAAAGCCGAAAACGACATGATGGCCTGGATGGCTGAATACAAAGCACCCGATAGCCTGTCTACCACCGAAGCGTTGAAGTACCTGCAAGATCAATACCAAAAAATGCAAAAAAACCAGGCCGACATTAAAGCGGCCATGCACGCTGCCAAATCGTTGGCGAAATAGGCTTGCTGCGTTTTTCACCTAAATATTAAGCATAAAATATGGCTGCCATGTATAAACAAGTATGCTTTTTTGCTTTAATCCTATTGATTGCTGCTTGTGGCCCAAACGTGGATGCACCGCTTCCGATCCTGGGCGAACGCGATGTTGCCCCCAATGGAGATACCATTTACCGGTCCATTCCGAATTTTGCATTTGTGGATCAGGACAGTCAACTGGTAAACAATGCCACGTTTGATGGAAAAATATATGCCGTTGACTTTTTCTTTATCCATTGCCCCACCATTTGCCCGAAAGTAAAAGCCAATGGTTTGCGCATTTACCAGAAATTTTTGAACGACGATCGTTTTATGTTGTTGTCGCATTCGATCGACACCAAAAACGATACCGTGGCTGCTTTGAAGCGCCATGCGGACAAATTAAACATTGATGCTAAAAAATGGCGTTTTGTGACCGGGGCGCGGGATTCGATATTTGGCATTGCAGATGATTATTTCAGCATTGCCAAAGAAAATCCAGATGCACCGGGCGGTTTTGACCATTCGGGCAGAATTATTTTGGTGGATAAAAACCGGCATGTGCGTGCTTTTTGCAACGGCACCGACGCCGAAGATACCGACCGATTTATCCGCGATATTGAACGGCTGTTGAAAGAACAGTTTCCTGCTAATAAGTAAATAACGAATGCAAAAAATATTGATTCTTAGTCTGTCATTGGCTATTTTTTTGGTTTTCGCTTGTGGTGGAAACCAATACCCATCCGGTGCGCGGGTGTATAAAGCGACTTGTGCCAACTGTCATTTGGACGATGGCGCAGGTTTGGGAGCGCTGATTCCGCCTTTGGCCAATTCGGATTACCTGATAAAACACCGCGATCAGTTGGCATGCATCGTACGGTATGGACTAGCAGATACCATTTTGGTAAACGGAATTCGGTATCAGGAACAAATGGCAGGCATCCCGAACTTGTCCGAAGTTCAAATTACCAACGTATTAAACTACATCGGCAGCAATTGGGGGAATAAAGTACCTGCTTTTAGGCTGGAAGAAGTACGTGCAAGCCTGCAAAGTTGCAATAGTTTGCCAACCCAAGACACAAAAACAAAGCAGTAATTGGACATTCGGCAGACGGTACCTACATTTGGGACGCGTAAATTAATCTGCAAGCAATTACTGCACACTGATGAAGAAAATTTTGATGTATTTCGCCGTTGTAATGACGGCTGGCCACCTGTTCGCACAGGCCCCTTTAAATGATGATTGTTCTGGTGTAACCGAACTTGGTTTTGCACCAACCTGCCCTACCACCATTTTTTCCAATGTGGGCGCAACGCCCAGTAATATCGGGATGGACAATGTACCATCCTGTTTTGGCAATATCCCGGCAGCACGTGATGTATGGTTTTCATTCGTTTGTCCGGATACGCTGTTCGACTTCCGCATGACCTTAGAAGCGGCAGGCGCAGATCCGATCGTTAACCCGGAATTTGCGGTGTATCGCGGCGATTGTATTTTCGATGACCTGGCGGAGTTTTTGTGTAAAAAAGGCGATCCGGGTGACACCTCTCTGATACTTGATCTGGCTGGATTGACACCGGGCGCAACCTATTTTATTCGGGTTTCCGATTTTGGTAACAATGTAAACAACGCGGGTGGTTTTACGCTTTGTGTAGATAAATTGCCGCCCGTGTATGTCATTGGAGATGGCGGTTCGGTCCTTTGTGAAGGCACTGTG
>CAIVGO010000314.1 GCA_903905445.1 uncultured Bacteroidota bacterium | reverse complement strand
CATGCAACTGGTTTTTTCTAAATATGGCATCAAAGATTGCAAAGGTTATCCGTATTTGGAGCCCTATTGCAGCATCCTGGAACCCAAGCTGGGGCCTGTTAATTATGCTGGCGAAGGTGATTCAAAACTGGCACAACCCGGTGTGATCAGCAGCGCAAGTGGTATTTTAAATCCCACTTTTGTGATTGATGCCCTGGCCAAATTTGCGGCCAACCAATTCAAACAGGAAATCACCATTGCCTTTTTACAACGTTTCCGGGATACGCTGTTGTCCGACCAATATAAGCCGTTGCGGTACCTGTTGCCCCGCACCTATTATACCTTCCTGACGGCCGATGTGTTTAATTATGCCTCGTTTTATCAGTCCTTGCACGAAAATGCACAAACGGACCTGTTCAATTTGCCCGAAAACCTGGCGATTCTGATTCGTTCGCAGCCCAGCGCCGTCAATCCGGAAGTATATCCGGTGTTGCTGGCTGGTTTGGATTTGTATAAAGCCCTGGAAATCAGGCAACCCGCAGCGTTGGCCATCGAATCGCTGGCTTTCCGCGATTACGTGGTGGATAGTACAGTGTATGGCAAAACGGTGCGCACCTTGGGTCTGTTTTCGAAACACCTGCGCAATTGGGAAGGCGAGTCGGCTACCGGTTGGGCGCAGGAGCAGTTTTTGCAGCAACTTGCTTATGACGAGCATGCTTTTAATTTCTGGATGACCCTGATGCTAAAACAGGAGCAGGCTGCATTTGAAAAAATTAAAATCGGGACGGGCACCTTGTATGATTTGCTCAACCAGCCCAATGGCGGGCGCTTTCGGGTCGATTTAAGCAACCTGGTGAGTCGCATGGCTGCTTTACAATACCTTGCCCAGTCTAATACCTACAATAAATTTCCGATCGACAGTACCAAGCAACTTCAAATTCTATCGCAATACGCCACCGGTGTTTTTGATCTGGTAGGAGCGGGTTTGCAAATGGCCAAAGGCCTGGATAGTAAAAACATTGCCCAATACGATCGAGTTGGACAAATTCTGAAAACAGCACGGGAGGTGGTGCAGTTTGCCCACAGCCTGCGTTTTGGCGATGCACTTTCGGTGACCCTGGAAATTTTGCGCACCTTATATATTGATCCGTTTTTTGTGAAAAAACAAATCAGCGCCTTGTCGCAGGAGATCAATGATCTGGAAAAAATCATTCCGGAAGTGCAGTTTGACGAACTCTTTGCCACCTATCAGGGCGAAAAAAAGGCCGTGGCGTTTCTTACCCAGGGTTTGGAACAGTTCCGCAAAAAAGTGAAAGGCATTGGCAATTCTTTTGAGGAAGAAAAGGTACTCGCCCAAATCAGTGCATTGGAAAATGAAGTGGCGCAATTGCTGCTTAAATCCTCCTTGATCCGTATCGTTGATAAATACGGCAATTTGCTGGTGACCTGCGCCAACGCGAAAAGTTCGGATGAGATTTTGGGGATTTTAGAAAAAACCGCTGCACCGGTACAGTCTTACCGCCGCAAACGCGGAAATCCGCATTTTTCTGCTTCCATTAATATGTATGCTGGTCTTGGCTTTGGCTTTGAAACCCGCCTCGATTCGTTGGGCAAAAAAGAAGGTGATCCGGGTCCAATGGCTGCTTTCACGGCGCCCCTGGGCATTAGTTTGGATTGGGGTATTGGCAAAAGCCATTCTTTGGGCGTCTTTTTTCCATTGATTGATGTGGGGGCTGTGACGGCCTTCCGCTTGCAGGACAATGTGTCGTCTTTGCCTGAATTGGCCTGGAAAAACGTGTTTGCGCCGGGCCTGTATGTAATGTGGGGCATTGGTCGTACACCCTTGAGTTTAGGGGTAGGCGGGCAATACGGACCGGCTTTGCGCAAGGTCAACAAAGACAACTTGAGTTTTTCGGCGGCCAATTACCGGGTAGGCATGAGCTTGACGGTAGATATTCCTTTGTTTTTTGTGCACAACGGAATGCGCAAGCGATAGGAATCGGCGTATTTTTGCCGCCAATTTTTAGAAGATGCAGCAAAATCGCCCAACCCATTTGATCAGTGCCGAGTCCTTCACCACAGCGACGGTCGGTAATATTATAACCCAAAACCACACCCTTGCCCTTTCGGACGATGCCCGGACGCGTATACAGGCTTGTCGCGACTACCTGGATCGCAAGATAACCGGGAACGATGATTTGTTTTACGGCATCAACACGGGCTTTGGCTCTTTGTGCAATATTCGTATTTCCGACGAAGATATTGAGCAATTGCAGTACAACTTGGTTACCTCGCATGCAGCGGGTGCGGGCGATACCGTGCCGCCTGAGCTGGTGCGCATCATGTTGTTGCTCAAAATTCAGAGTTTGTCCTACGGCTTTTCGGCAGTTCGGGTGGAAGTTGTACAGCGCCTGATCGATTTTTACAATGCCGGTATTTATCCGGTTGTGTTTGAATTGGGTTCTTTGGGCGCTTCGGGTGATTTAGCGCCCCTTGCGCACCTGAGTTTGCCGCTCATCGGAATGGGTGAAGTTTGGTACGAGGGTCGTCGGCAGCGCGCAGACGTGGTGTTGGCCTTAAAAAATTGGTCGCCCTTGCGTTTTCAGGCCAAAGAAGCCCTTGCTTTGTTGAATGGCACCCAGTTTTCGGCTGCGTATGCCGTGTGGAGTTTGCTGGAAACCGAACGCTTGGTAAAACAAGCCGATATGAACGCCGCTTTGGGCTACGATGCGTTCAATTGCCGATTATCGCCCTTGCATCCCTTGATTCATCAAATTCGGCCGCACCACGGACAGGTTGCTACGGCAGAAACACTGCGTAATGTCTTGAAAGACAGTGCCATTGCAGCCACCGATAAAACAGATGTGCAAGATCCATATGCATTTCGTTGTGTGCCGCAAGTACACGGTGCCAGCAAAGACGCCATCGCCCATGTGGCGCAAATGGTACACACCGAAATCAATTCGGTGACCGACAATCCGAATGTATTTCCCGACGATGATTTGATTTTATCGGGCGGCAATTTTCACGCGCAGCCCCTGGCCTTGCCCCTCGATTATTTGGCCATCGCCTTGTCCGAACTGGGCAGCATCAGCGAGCGCCGGGTGTATCAACTCATTGGTGGTCAGCGCGGTTTGCCTGCTTTTTTGACCAAAAATCCGGGTTTGCATTCGGGGATGATGATTGCGCAATATACCGCAGCGGCCATCGTCAACCAAAACAAAACCCTATGTACGCCCGCCTCCGTGGATAGTATTGTGAGCTGCAATGGCCAGGAAGACCACGTGAGTATGGCCGCCAATGCAGCGACTAAATTGCGCCGGGTGGTGCTGAATCTCGAACGCCTGCTGGCCATCGAGTGGATGGTTGCGGCACAGGCGCTCGAGTTTCGGCGACCGTTGCGTACTTCGGGGCAATTGGAGGAACTACATGCTGCGTATCGTTTGGTAGTGGGTAAATTGGAGGGTGATCGTATGTTGCAGCCGGATATGGAGGCTACGGTTGCGTTTTTGAGGACGGTTTAATGGAATATTTGGGGTTTTGGCTGGAAGGAACAATTGCTTTTCCAGTTTAGATTTGTATTTTTGCAAGATATGATAGACCATCTCACTATTCGGAATTTCAGAATCTTCAAATCGCTTGATATAAATGGGCTAAAGCAGGTCAATTTATGCGCGGGTAGAAATAATACCGGTAAAACTATTTTGCTGGAAGCTTTGCGTATTTGGGCGGGCAAAGGAGATTATACGGTTGTAAATCACATACTTACACAACGCGGAGAATTTACAAAAGGGTGGAATGATTCTTATGACGCATTGTTTAACAGGACTACAACTTCCGAAGTAAATGTATTGAAAAATATTGAATTACACATAAATAAGTTATCTATTGAACGTAATCAAAAAATACCTAATCAAATAGAATATCTTGTAAATTGGAATGAAAAACCCGTAGTGCATCTTTCAAAACTAGATGCAAGCCTTTCTTTTGATACACCGAAAGATCAGTCGGTTTTTATCCCATTCGGTAAAGATGCCGGTTTCCCACTTTCGGCATTTTGGGATAAAATTGTACTTACTCCACTTGAAGATGATGTAATGCATATTGTACGGGAAACGGTTCTTCCCGGTTTAATTCGTTTGGATGTAAACAAAGAACGAACACTCGTTCGCATAGAGGGTGAAGATAAACCCATGCCCCTTAAAACATTTGGAGAGGGGGTAGAGCGCATGTTAATGTTGGCGGCAGGCTTGGTAAATGCTAAAAACGGCTTGTTGTTGATTGATGAAATTGAGGCAGGTTTACACCATTCCGTGATGGAGATTTTCTGGGATAAAATCTTTTTTTACGCCCAGAAATGGAACATCCAGGTATTTGCAACTACACATAGCCAGGATACGGTGAAAACGTTTACCTATGCACTAGAAAAACCGGAAAATTTCCAAAAAGGTGCTTATTTCCGTTTACAAAAAGCCCGTAAATCAGATGATATTGAGGTAATATATTATGACCAGGAACAATTGGAATTTTCTTTGGAGAAAAACCTTGAAACGCGTTAGGATTATGGCACAACGGCTGATTGTTGAAGGCGATAATGATATGCATGCCTTGACAAATTTATGTATGAAGCGCGGTTTGAAAAATCCCTTAGGATATGAAGGTGGACATAAATTTAATGAATTTATAAAAAAAGGCGACGGCATAGAAGGTGCTTTAAAAGTTTTAAAAGCCTCCTTGGATGAAATCAGTTTAACAAATATCGGAATAGTTGTAGATGCGGATGAGATTGGTGCGGAAGGTCGTTGGCAAAGTATCCGAAATGTTCTTGCTGAAAAATATAGTCCAGAAACATTAGATGCTGCCGAAGCACAAACTGGTCCGAAATACATTTCTGAAAATGGTATGCCTTTTATTGGAATATGGGTCATGCCGGATAATATGAATGTTGGCTTTCTTGAGCATTTTCTTTCTCATTTAATTCCAGCCGATCAATTGGTGTGGTCCCACGCAATTTCTACGGTCGATGATTTATATACAAAGTCGTTTAACATACTTACTGCCGCTAAAAAGGCAAAGGCAGAACTCCACACCTGGCTTGCCTGGCAAGAAGAACCAGGCAAGCCATTCGGTATTGCTTTAAAGGCTGGATATTTCGATCATCAGTCTCCTGCAGCGGATCATTTTGTCGATTGGTTTACGCAAACATTCCAATTCGCCGCTTAATTCCTGTTCTTTATTCACTTTCTATTACCACCGGCGCAATATCCTTCACTTCCCGCGCAGTATAAATGCCAAAAGGGCGTAAATCCGGTAAATGCTGGTTCAGGTCGCGTGCACATGCGCGACAATCCGCCTTTTCTTCATAATGAATGTAAGCCAAAAACATGCTGTCTGGTTGTAGTGCTATACCGATTGGGCGCATTTGAAAAGCATCGCGCAGGCGTTCTGCCGCTTCGAAAGTAGGGTAGGCTTTCAGGTAAACGACCCAATAGGGGGCGGTTTGTACCTTTTCCTCCGTGTTGTATTGCACCGGTTGCGGATGCTCCATACTTTCAAACGGCATGGGTTTGGGTAAAACCAGTGGGTTTTCGATGGGGAGGTGCACTGTTTTTACAGGAGGCGTGTCGATCTTAAAAGGAAAAACAGGTAGGTTTTTATCATAATTTTGCACAAAATCACCTTTTACGTTGATTTGCGCTACATAACCCAGGGCCAACAGGGCGGCGATACTGGCCACTAAGACAAAACGGAAATTAGCATCATTGCGGGATGGCGGCGGTGGTTGTTGTGGCGTCGTAAATACAAAAAAGGGCTGCTGGAAGTGGGGCGTTTCTTCGTTTCCGTAGGGTGGGTAGTTCGGCTGCTGGTACGACTGGTAGGGATGCTGCGGGGACTGCGGAGGTTGGCGGCTACTCCAAAAAACGGAATGTACCAACACGGTGAACACAATGACAAGGGCAATCGCAATGAAAGGGTCCATAACACGCGCTTTTTTATTGTGAACTGGT
>CAIVGO010000313.1 GCA_903905445.1 uncultured Bacteroidota bacterium | reverse complement strand
GGCGTTCGCAAACTATCCCATTCCGGGTCGGATTTTATTTCCATGTTCCAGCGGATATTTTGCAGGCGCTCAGGGCGTTGTGCGCGCAGCGTATCCACTAATTCTTGTAGCGTTGGTTTCCAGGTTTTTACTTTTTGCTGTTCCGGAAAACGGCTGTTCCCCCAGGACCCGCAATCAAAACCGCGTATCTCAGCAGCCGTATAATGGCGGATCAGGTATTTTTCGGCATCCGATTTTGCAATAGAATCGCCACTAGGCAAATGGCAAATACCTGGATTAAACCAAGGTTCATGGCTCACAATCAATTGGTTGTCTTTGGAAACGGCCAAGTCTAATTCCAGGGTCGTTACTTCCGGGATATCCAGTGCTTTCAAAAAAGCAGGGATGCTGTTTTCTGGCATCAATCCCCGACAACCGCGGTGGCCTTGCCAATCAAAGCCCGGCGGCGCTGCAATAGGTGAACTGTCGCGTTGATAACAAGCCCACAACGCGTTCAAAACAAACAACAAGAGGATGGATGATTTAAGTGAAAAATGCCTATACATATTGGATTGCTGATTTTACCTTTGGGCGAAAATACCCTGGCGCAAGTTAAGCCAGTGTAAATTTTAAATCGCTAAAAAGTAAAAACATGATCGACGTTAAAACATATTTGTTGTCTTTGCCCGCAAAAGTAAAACCAGAAGTGATTGAAGGTGAAAATACCGCATTTCATTTCGATATCGCCGATGCAGGCACATTTACCCTGCGCATCGTGGATGGCGTGATGACCGCAGTAGAAGGGCTGGATGGCGACGCCAAATGTAAAGTAACCACCACTGCCGAAAATTTTACCAAACTCCTTGAAGGCGATCTCAACCCGATGATGGCCATGATGACCGGGAAGTTGAAAATCAGCAACCCCGGTGAAATGCTGAAATATGCTAAAATGTTCGGGTTGATGTAAAACGCCTATTCGGCATCACCCCAGTCGAATTGCACCCCTTTATATTCTTCAATTTCCCGCCGTTCTTTTTTGGTGGGTCGGCCCGTGCCCCGTTCGCGCTTTTCGGCACTTGGAGTCGCATTGAGGAACCATGCGTTGTATTTGTTGCGCTCCTCCTCGCTGGTTACATCTTCGTAACAGGTCACCGCTATGGCCGCACCTACCCGCTTTTCCAGCAGTTGCAATACTTTAAACTGAAAATTAAAACCATCTTTTTTTACCGTAACCACGTCACCTACGGCGATTAAGGTGGAGGGCTTAGCCTGATCCAAACCGAGCCGCACTTTGCCCGATTTGCAAGCATCGGTGGCCAGGGTGCGGCTTTTAAAAATACGGATACTCCAGATCCATTTATCAATACGAACTTTGCTCATGCTGCAAATATAGCCAACGAAAAGTAGTTATGAAAACGGCTGGATTCTAATCCTTTGAAAATCAATTTTTTTATCCATCCATCCTTCAAATCCATTTTAATCTTGGTCTAAAACAAAAAGCGACCAAAAAGTTCAAAAACCTGTTGGCCGCTTCCATATTTGTTTTGAAATCCCTATTTTTTAAACACAATCGTAAAGCGTTTTCCACCGAGCACCGTTTGCGCCGTCATATTGGATGTGCCCAGGTCGATTACATCATATTTTGCTTTGGCCGAGCCATCATCAAAAGTCAGGGTGATTTCTTTCGTGCCTTCATTGGCAGCCCAAATGCCCGTTTGCACGGTTTTTGATATCAGGGTGGTTTGCGTTAAATCAAATTCTTTGGTTGCCTCCAAGTGGAGATCAAATTTGTACAAATCGGTGCCGTCCTCATCGCCATAGGTAACCTTGGTCGAAACCCAGTTGCCGCTCAATTGATCGTCGTAGCTAGGGTCTTTTTTGCAAGCGGTAAACAGGATTAAACCGGAGAAGAGGATGGCTGTGAAACTAAAGATGGAATTTTTCATCGTTGAAGAATCGTTTAACAGTTTTGGAATGGATTGAAAAAGTGTTTGTTTCGCGACATTTAAGCGCTTATTCGCCAATAAATGCCCATACTGGCTGGTTTATTGTTGCTGTTAAAAATGTTATAAAATAATTATTCACAAAAAATGTATATTTTCGCACTATCATCCGTCATAATCCGTGTTTCCCGCTATTTTGATGAAAATGCTGCTCGAAACTTTAACTTTTTCACAACATCGCTATCTACTTTGCCGATTATGAAATTAAGCGGATTTACCATCTTCGTTTTTTCTTTCTTTTTCATTGGAAATCTTTCTGCGCAACGCAATTTTCACCTTCAAGTGGGGATGAATATGGGCGCTTCCAGGTTGTACCACAACACCAATTTCCAAACTTCCAAACTGATTCCACTCTATAAAACCATAGAAATTACCCACAAGGACGGGTACTCTTGGGAACAGTTTGAAGAAGATTTTGGATTGCGCCAGGCATACAACCAACCGCGTTTCGGATTTTCTGGTACGCTGAGCTACCGCAATTGGCCAGTTTGTGTCATCGGCGAATTAATGAGTTCGCCATCCTCCTACACTAAAACGGCGTATTCCGTCACCGTTGCCCTGGGCAAAAACTTTGATTTGGGTGATTCCGGATTTTATGTCACCGGATTGGGCGGATATCAATTCGTGAAAGATTTGGGATTTGGCTCCGAAACCTTGGTTAACAGCATCGGTGATGACGAACTGCGTGGCCTGGTTTCAGAATACTTTGCACCAGAAAAACCGTTGGGAAACCAGTCGGCCCAAATGTTTACGATCAAAGCCGGAATTGGAAAAATGTACGGAATGGACGATCAACTTAGTGTTGGCCTGGAGTCTTTTGGTGCCCTGGATTTGACCGACCGGAATGTTCGCCAGGCGCGCATGACCAACATTGGCATACAGGCGTATGCACGTTTTCAACTTGATTTTGGATTGCGCCGCTACGACGATCGTTTTTATCCGAGTCCAAACGGAAAATAATGGTCCTTCGTTTTATTCGAAGGCCAAACACTTAATCAAACAGCGCGCCGCAAATACCGCGCAAATCATAAAAAATGCCACCCTTATTTGCTCCAATTATTTGGGCAAGGGTGGCATTTTCATATGTAGCTGCTCCAGTTCTGTTGCTAAGGTCTTGGCAATAAAATAGTTACGATACCAACGATTGTCTACCGGGCAAATATACCAAGGGATAACGCTGTTGTTGATTGCATATTCATAGGCCTCCATGTACTTGGTCCATAATTTGCGCTCTTCCCAGTCACCCGGATTGTGTTTCCAGAATTTTTTTGGATCTTCCATGCGTTGGCGCAGTTGTTTTTCCTGCTCCTCCAATGAAATATGCATGTAAAACTTGAAAATATGTGTCTGGTTATCTTGTTCCAGCATGGTTTCAAAGGCATTGATGGCCTGCATCCGCTGGTCGCGTTTGGTATCATCAATCCACCCGTGTACCCATTGGACCAAAATATCCTCGTAATGGCTGCGGTTGAAAATGGCCAGGGTGCCTTTTTGCGGCACTACTTTATGGATACGCCATAAAAAGTCGTGGGCAAACTCTTCTTCGGTGGGTTTTTTAAAGGCTGTCAGCGACAAACCCGTAATGCGGCAGGCATCAAATACATCATGCACGGCACCGTCTTTACCGCTACCGTCCATTCCCTGCAAAACTACAATGACCGAATGTTTGCGTTCGGCATACATCCGTTGTTGCAAATCGCCAATACGCTCCACCAATTCCTCGGTTTCGGCTTTTATATCCTTTTCTTTTAAATCTTCGGGTGCCGTGGTAGAGAAATCCGCAAGCTGTATCAGTTTCTTCGTCATGTTTTAGTTTGATTATCAATAACTTGTATTGTTTAGCCCATGCGCTGGCGTTTCACCATCCAGGTTTGTAAAATCGGCGCAAATCCCTTGTTAATGTCCGCTTCCACAAAATCAATTTTATACTGCAAACATTTCATTTTCAATTGGGCCGTAAATTCTTGGACCTGTTTGGTGTAAAATTCCTTGATTTGATTGGGCATCAAGCGCACTTCTTCCCCATTTTCCATATCCACAAAAATATAGGGCCGGTTTTCAAACTCAAAATCCATTTCCTTGGCCTTATCGGTTACATGAAAAAGGATTACCTCGTGCTTGTTGTGGCGCAAATGTTGTAAAGCCGAAAACAGTGCTTCAGATTGCTCGGGCCGTTCCATGACATCGGTGAAAATAACCACCATGGAGCGGCGGTGCATCGCATCGGCAACCTGATGCAGGCTGGCGGCTAAACTGGTGCCCTGGTTGAGTACCGGTTTTTCAATGCGTTCAATCAACTGATTGATTAACAAACGATAATGCATAGTGCTTGATTTGCACCCGGTATGGCTTTTCACCCCATCATCAAATAAGGTAAGCCCAAATGCATCGCGCTGGCGTTTGAGGGCATTCATCAACACCGCAGCCGATTGTGCGGCGAAGCAAAATTTGTTTTTGTATTTTGTTTTCTCCGGGTTTTTCTCATCCCAGGGATAATACATGGTGGAAGAGGCATCCACGACAATTTGACAGCGGAGGTTGGTTTCTTCTTCAAAGCGTTTTACAAACACCTTATCGGTGCGGCCAAACACCTTCCAATCGATGTTTCGGGTGCTTTCTCCTGCATTGTATAGACGGTGTTCGGCAAATTCGACCGAAAAACCATGGAAGGGGCTGCGGTGCAATCCCACAATGAAACCTTCCACCACCTGTTGCGCGAGCATATCGAGGTTGCTGCCCAGCGAACGAATATCTTGTCCCTCTAAAACGTTTGTCATATCTTGAATTGAATAGGCAAATGTACAATGCCTGCAATGAAACGCCAAAATTGCTTTTTTGTGGGCAAACTTTGGATATAATTAGACCAAATACCGGTTTTTATGATCCGTGGTAAACGGGCCCCGATACAAAATCGAAGATGGTTTCTAATACTTTGGGCGCAGTAAGCCCGTGGCCATATCCCTCCGTGGTAATAAGTTGCGCATTGGGCCAGGCGGCCGCCAAGCGTACACTGTGTTCGTAATGCGTTACTGCGTCCTTCCGATCATGCAGGAGTAAAACCGATACATCCCCCAATTGTGCAGCAACCCGTTCGATGGAAAAATGGGCCACTGGATGCTTAAATTTATGTTCAAACTGCTGATGCAGCAATTGCATCGCCCGCCCGGAGATGCCCACGCGGGTGCGCGCTTGTTCAAAAATGGAATCCAGGGTGCTAAATGCGGCCATAATAACGGCTTTTTTTGGGCGCATGGCCGGACTAACGGTGCCCATTGCCCAAATCGTCGCAGCCCCACCCACTGAATGGCCAATAACGGTATCGATCGGGCCAAGACGCTGGTATAAGGTGCGCAATACCTCCGCATAATGAATCATGGTAAAACGACGACCCGAAGAACGCCCGTGCGCCGGTGCGTCCACGGCAACTACTTGATAACCAGCCTGTACCAACATCGGCGCTACTTTACGCCAACGGCCCGAATGACTTTCCCAGCCATGTGCCAGCAACACAATTGGACCTTTAAAACCCCAGTGGTACACTGCAAATGCTTTACCTGCAATCAACTCGGTATGGCGGTCGGCGGTTGCTAAAAATGCAACTTCTTCGGGTTTCACAGTTTTTTTGCGCGGTGTACAAAATAAATCAAATGCGATGCGGCCCGCCATTTTGGGAGACAATTCGGACAAGGTGTTGATGCCTTTTCCGATTAATCGAACGAGGATCGCATTTTTCTTTGGCGTGCTCATATTTATGGTGTGTTTAATATGAAATTAGTGGGAAATCAGCCAGCCTGCTGAATTAGATGATGGATAGCCGCCGGGTGGATGGGATATGTTTTATGCGGGGTAAATCCGAGGGAGCGTACCGAGCGATTTATAAAATCTTCTAGGTAGTTTTCGTCGCCACTGATTTTATAAAACAAAACAGCCCCTTCAAATTCCATAATAAGGCGTTGTGCCTTGATTTCGGCTTCTGCGACAGGGAAAAAGGCTTCCATGATTTGGGTCATACTTCGTTTCCATTCCAATAAAGCATCGTGTAAAACTTCGTTAAACAATGCTTCCCGCCCGGTTTCGAGGGCTATATTGGCAAAAAAACAACCCCGGCGGTGTAACGTAGATAAGCGTTTGTTGCGCCGCAGCATTTTTTCGAGCCTTTGTTCGGGCGGAATCGTGTGGTCGTCGGCAACCGAAAGCACATAACTGCGAAATTGTTCGCGGGCAAATTCAATCACCCGATCCATTAAGGCCTGTTTGGTCGGAAAATGGTGGTATAAGCCTGCTTTTTGCAAGCCCGTGGCTGTGGCGAGATCTTGCATGCTCGTGTGGTGGTAGCCATTTAAATGGAAAACCTCCCAACATTGGAGCAAAAACCGATCTATTTTATGCTTTTTAACCGACATCTTTTGGATTTGAATCATTTACCTACCGAACGGTCGGTAAATGTACGGTCTTTTTTGGTACCAACAAAAAAACATGAGTCATTCCGAATTAACGAAGATCACGTCCAGCGTTAGAGCATCGAGCGCGTGAAGATCGTGACCAGATGGGACCTAAGGAGGCTACAGTTGTTATGCATGATTTGGGTAGCATTGGTATCTTCTTTTCGTATTAATAAGGACTATTTTGCTGAATACTCGTGGTAATGGATAAAAAATCCCGAATTTTGGTGAAACCAAAATTCGGGATTACGCATGTTAAAAAAAGCAGAATGTTATAATTACTCTTTGTAGCCCTTATCTGCCCAGCATTGAATCAATTCCAATTGTGCATCGGTCAATGTTTTTGGACCCGTACTGTTGGAAGGCGGCATGTCCTTCAAAGTCAACACGCGATTTTTAAATTTACCATCGTCGGCTACCTTTTTAATATCTGCAAAGGTACGGTAATCGCCAGGTGAAGAAGAACCCACAGCACCATCATGGCAGCCAGAAATAGCACAGGTAGCGTTGATGATTGGTTTGATGTCATTGGTATAGGTTACCGAATCGGCACATTTGTTTTCGTCCTTACAGGCAAAGAAAACAGTCAATAACAAGGCACTAAAGAGGAATTTTTTCATTTTTTCGTAATTATTTTGAAGCATAAAAAGCAGCGACGAGGCTCTCTGAGCCTCGTCGCACCCCAAGTGTGGGAACTTATGAGCAAAGTTATAGCAAATTTTAATTGCGCGTTTGATTTTCGAAACTAAAATTCGCGATGCTTTAAGCCTTTTATACTTTCATTACTTACAGCCCAGGTCAATTTGCGATTCCAGGTCATTGTCCGGGAAGCAGAAGCCCGACATGGTGAAATCAGGTGCATAACGCAACAGATTGGCATCATATAGGCCATTTTCCAAAAATTCAACCAGGTCGGTAACTTCTTGCGCACTCAAGTTCAACGGGTGGAAGTTTCCGGCAATTTGACTTTTAGGCACCAAACTGTTTTCTGGAACACCTGCATTAAAATATTCCACCACATCGCGCAAACTCGTTTTACTCGCGCCATGGAAATAAAATCCTACATCTTTCAGGTTGTACAATTGTGGCACCTTAAACTTGTGCATGTCTTCAGCACGGCCAGTAAACCCACCCCGACCCAGGTTGCGTTTATCGCTGGCGCCGGTGCGGAAAACCTCATAAGGTCCTTGATATAAGTTATTGACGCCCAACGCAAAGAACTTCATATTGTTAAGGGAAGGACTGTTGTGGCAATTGTAACAACCTGCTTTTCCAAAAAACAAGGCCGCGCCTTTTTTCTGTTGGTCGGTCATCGCATCGGTATTGCCTTGTAACCACTGCTGGAAAGGGGCCTCATTGGTGAAAATCGTGCGGAAATAAGCCGCAATTGCAAAAGCAGTTGTTTTCAAATTGTACCGTTCGCTTTCAGGGAAATCCGGGAAGGCGGCATCAAACATTTCTTTATAACCCAGGGTGTCTGCAATGGTGCGGTTCATCATTTGACGATGTACCTGCAATGCGCGCATATTGTTGGCTTCCAAACCTTCCAAATCTAAAAAGTTGATTTCAAGCAAGGTATCTGCATGCCAAACCGATTCAGTTCCAACATTTACATTAAAAGAGCCAAAGGAACCCGCCCATAATGCGTTGGTCACATAAGCCAGGTTAATAACAGGCAATGGACGTGCACCTTGGGCGTCTACCATATCGCCTGTGTAAAGATTGTTTTTGCTGCGTCCTTCGCCATTACGTCCAAAGCCAACAGCACCGTCCGCAATGCCCTGAAAACGGCCAGCAGTAAAACTTTTAGCAGGTATATGGCAACTGCTGCAGGAATAGGTGGATTTTGAAACACTTTGGTTGGGCGTCAGGCCAATCCCGGTTTCAAAAAACAGCATTTTGCCTAAGGCTACTTTCGCCGCGTTAATTGGGTTTTTGGGGTCCTGGTTAGGAATTTGGCTGTAATCAACCCCAACAGGCATTTTGTAAAAATCAGCAGCACCCGTTGGCGATGCATTTTTTACCGCTTCGGTGAGCGCCTGATCGGGATTAACTTCAGTTGTGTGTTTGTCGCAGGCAACGAAGTAAAAACTTCCAACGATGGCTGCAAAGAGTATCCATTTTTTCATGAGAAATCAGTATTAGGGTATTAGGTGAACAATAAAAGGTTGTTGGGCGTTGGGGCCTGTCAAGAGATTGAAAAGTCTTTAATAGTAAAACTATTTGTTAGTCAGGATAGAATTCTAGGCGCAAATTTACAGGAGTAATGGTCTAAAATGCCATGGATTTCATTAAAAAATGCTTAAAGCGATCAAATTGTCAGATATGGGTCAGTTTTTAAATAAAATTAATTGTATTACTATTTGGTCTAAGAGTCAGTGTATTGAATGAGTCGTGTGGGTGTGCGCCCTAGGGTAATATGGATCATCCCTGCTTGTGACATGCATCAGGCGATGCTGAATATTTCATCATTATAGGGTTTTATCACCCATGGAATTTACGTTTACCAAAACAAAGGCTGCCTCAAAAATCATCGTTTTTGAGACAGCCCTATTACATACCGATATGCCTGTTAAATTTAACTGCGATAATATTCAATCAACGCATTGGTCGAACTATCATGCTGCAAAACCTTGCTGGTATCTTGCAACTCTGGTATAATGTTTTGCGCCAAAACTTTACCCAACTCTACCCCCATCTGATCGAAAGGGTTGATATCCCAAATCACACTTTGTACAAAAACACAATGCTCGTACATGGCAATCAGTTTGCCCAGGTTTTTGGGGTTCAATTGATCTATAAAAAAGGTAGAAGAAGGACGATTGCCTTCAAATACTTTGTGCGCAACCAAGTTGTCCGCCACGCCTTCCGCCTTTACGGCCTCGGCTGTTTTCCCGAAAGCCAATGCTTCGCCCTGGGCAATCATATTGGCAATCAAATAATCCTGGTGCGGTGGTAATACATTCAACGGCTTTTTAAAACCGATAAAATCGCAAGGAATCAACAAGGTGCCCTGGTGTACCAATTGGTAAAATGAATGTTGTCCGTTGGTGCCCGGTTCGCCCCAGTACACTACGCCCGTTTGGTAACCTACATTTTCACCTTCAAGGGTAACATGTTTGCCATTGCTTTCCATCGTAAGTTGCTGTAAATAAGCGGGAAAGCGTTTCAAATAATTTTCATACGGGAAAATAGCCTGGGTTTGAACCCCAAAAAAATCGGCATACCAGATCCCCAACATCCCCATAATGACTGGAATGTTTTCGTTCAAGGGGGCTGTGCGGAAATGCTCATCCATTTCGTGCAAACCTGCCAGCATTTCATAATAATGCTCCGAACCAATGGCCAGCATGGTCGACAAACCGATCGCTGAACTCATGGAGTAACGTCCGCCAACCCAGTCCCAAAAACCAAACATGTTTTGGGTATCTATTCCAAATTTGCTAACCGCTTCACCATTGGTAGAAACGGCCACAAAATGCTTGGCCACCGCACTTGCATCGCCACCCAATTGCTCCAGCAACCAAGTTCTGGCAGTTTGGGCATTGGTCATGGTTTCTAAGGTCGTAAAGGTTTTGGAGGAAATAATAAACAGGGTTTCCTCTGCCGAAATGCCTTCCACCGCTTCTGCAAAATCGTTGCCGTCTACATTGGATACAAACCGGAAACTTAAATTGCGCTGACTGAAATGTTTCAGGGCTTCATACGCCATCACCGGACCCAAATCGGAGCCGCCAATGCCAATATTCACCACATATTTAATCGATTTGCCGGTATGTCCTTTCCAGGCGCCGCTGCGCACCTGATTGGAAAATTCGGTCATTTTTTCAAGTACCGCATGTACATCGGGCACCACATTGTGACCATCCACTAATACCGTTGCGCCTTTGGGGGCGCGTAAAGCGGTGTGCAGTACGGCTCGGTTTTCAGTGCTGTTGATTTTTTCACCCGAAAACATGGCAGCACGGCGTGCTTCCAAGCCGCGTTCTTCGGCAAGGCCCAACAACAGCGACAAGGTTTCTTCCGTGATGCGGTGTTTGGAGTAATCGAAATAGATGTCCGATACCTTCAAGACAAAACGTTCGCCGCGGGTACCGTCTTTTTCAAACAGGTCTTTCAGTTGCACGTTTTTTATTTCCCCGAAATGCGATTCGAGTGATTTCCAATGGGTTAGGTTTGTTAATAAAGCGCTCATGTGAACGGATTTAGCATTGATTTAATTTTTTTATTTTTATGCGCCTGCCAGACCAGATGCGGCAGCCTCATCCAGCAACCAGAACAATTGGCCCTGGGTTGGTTGAACTAAGCCCGCTGGCAACTTATCCCAATCGGTTTTTTGTTCCAGGATCGTAGACACTTTTTCTGCTTTACCCGCACCAGTTGCCAGGATGACTACCTGATGGGCGTTGTTGATGAGGGTACCGGTAAGGGTAATGCGCTGTTGCTTCGTTTGGGGATGTACTGCCACTGCTACACCCATTTTACTTTGAAAAGGGGCCAAATTGTCCGGAAATATGGATGCAGTATGTCCATCATCGCCCAATCCAAGCATCAATAGATCAAAAGCGGGCAAAATACCGGATGCTGGAATATGCTCCTGCAATACCTTTTCATACCGCTCGGCTTCTGCGGTGGGATCATTTTCACCCATCATGCGGAAAATTTGACTTGCTGGAATGGGCACATGATCCAGCAAACTTTCCTTGGCCATCCGGTAATTGCTCTCGGCCGATTCCGGGGGAACGCAGCGTTCATCGCTCCAAAAAATGCACAGTTTTCCCCAGGCTATTTTTTCCTTAAAATGGGTTGCCAAATGTGCAAAAACGGCTTTGGGTGTCGATCCACCGGATAAAGCAATGGAGTAAAACTGGCCTTCCGGGGCATTTTTCATCCCTTCGATGATGAATTGACCGAAAAATTCGGACAACTCAGCCGTACTTTTAAATAATTCAACCGTTTTATTCATGCTTAAAGTTCGCAGTAAAGGCCATCATCGGCCAAGTTTTTACAAGGATAACGCCAGGTCATGTCTTTCTCTTCAATGAGTTCATCGGCCATTTCGGGTCCCCAGGTGCCTGCCGGATAACCATGTAAAGGTACCGTTTTATCGTTTTTCCAGGCATCGAGCACGGGCGATAAAAACGTCCAAGCCGCTACCACTTCTTCGCTGCGGGCAAAAAGGGTCGAGTCGCCTTTGATGGAATCATAAATCAGGCGTTCGTATGCCGAGGGAATACGTTGGTTGGTCAGGTCGGAATAATGGAAATCCATATTTACTTGCTGTACCTCGAAGCCTGCACCGGGTGTTTTCATGCCAAATTTAAACAAAATTCCCTCATCAGGCTGTATTCTAATCACCAACTGGTTGCAAGTATGGGCTTCTGCGCTATGGGCAAACAGGATATGGGGCGTAGGTTTGAAATGCACCACCACCTCGGTCACACGCGTTGGCAAGCGCTTACCGGTCCGGATATAAAACGGCACGCCACCCCAGCGCCAGTTGTCGATATAAAATTTCAAAGCGGCATACGTTTCCACCATAGAATTGGGATCTACCTCGGGTTCTTCCCGGTAACCCACAATTTTCTCCTGTTTGATCTTTGAACCAACATACTGCCCCCGAATGGCATGGGTTTTTACGTCTTCTGGCAAGATTGGCCGTAACGATTGAAATACCTTTAATACTTCATTGCGAATAGCGATCGGCTCCAGTGAAGAGGGCGATTCCATGGCTGTAATGGCTGCAACTTGCAACAGGTGATTTTGGACCATGTCGCGCAAGGCGCCCGAAGTTTCGTAATACCCCCCGCGTTTTTCTACGCCCAGACTTTCGGCAGCCGTGATTTCTACATGGTGTACATAGTTGCGATTCCAAAGCGGTTCGAAAATGCCGTTGGAAAATCGAGTAACCAGCAAATTTTGTACGGTTTCTTTGCCCAAATAATGGTCGATTCGAAATAATTGCTCTTCCTTCCAGTCTTTTAGCAAAATTTCTTTCAGGTCAAGCGCTGATTGAAGGTCATAGCCAAACGGTTTTTCAATGATCAACCGTTTCCAGCCATCGTCCTGGGTGTTTAGTCCAACCGATGCCAGGTGCTTGGGAATAACGCCATAAGTACTGGGCGGAGTAGACAAATAAAATACCGTATTGCCGCCAATACCCTTAGCAGTGCGTAAATCTTCCAACTGCTTTTTAAAAGGTATATAGGCAGCGGCATCGTCAATTTGAAGCGGGATGTAGTGGATTTTTTCAACAAATTCATCTACCCGGGATGCGTCTTCAATTTCTTTAAATTCGTGGATCGCCGCTTTCATGGCCACCCGGTAATCAGCATCTGAATACACTGTGCGGGACACGCCCAGGAATACAAATTTTTCGGGCAACAGATTTTGGACAAACAAGGCGTAAAGGGCTGGTACTAATTTTCGTTTGTTCAAATCGCCTGAAGCGCCAAAGATGACGTATATGTGGTGATCGTTCTGAATCATGGTGGGGTTTAGTCTTTGGTTTTTACCGCATGCCCGCCAAACTGATTGCGCAAAGCCGCCACCATTTTCATGGCAAACGATTCATCCTGCCGCGATTGGAAGCGGGTGTATAAAGAGGCGGTAATTACGTGGGCAGGGACGTCAAAGTCGATAGCCGTTTGAATCGTCCAGCGTCCTTCGCCGCTATCCGACACATAATCCTTGATGGATTCTAATTTGGGGTCTTCTTTCAGGGCATTTACCGATAGTTCGAGCAACCACGAACGTACCACGCTGCCATACTGCCAGGCATCGGCAATTTTAGTTAAATCAAGGTCGTATGGCGATTTTTGCAGAATTTCGAACCCTTCCGCGTAGGCTTGCATCATGCCGTACTCGATGCCATTGTGTACCATTTTTACCATATGTCCGGTGCCGGAAGGGCCGCAATAAACATAACCGTTTTCGGGGGCTAAGGACTTAAAAATCGGTTCCATGTACGCAGTGGCTTCCTGCGCGCCCCCGTACATGAGGCAATAGCCGTTTTTGAGGCCCCAAACACCGCCGCTGGTGCCACAATCGACAAAATCGACGCCTTTTAGGGCTGCTTTTTCGGCACGTTGTTGGGTTTCGCGCCAGAAAGAGTTGCCGCCGTCGATAATAATATCGCCTTTGTTCAGAATAGCGAGCAGGGCGTCGAGGTTTTCATCCACCGGTTTGCCGGCAGGTACCATGAGCCATACGATTTTGCGGGCGGGTAGTTTTTCTACCAGATCCTGCAAATCGGTTGCGCCTACTGCGCCCAATTTTTCAATTTCCTCGATCGCTTCTGCCGAGCGGTCCCAAACCACCACTTCATGTTGGTGGTCTAACAAGCGGTGGACCATGTTAAAGCCCATTTTTCCGAGTCCGATGAATCCTATTTTCATTTTGTGTGTGTATTTGAATGCGCCAATGTGATAGAGGGTATATCGGGCGCAAAATTAACCTTAATCTGGCTGTAGTTGGGTAGAGAAGGGCGATAACATTTGCGCATTCCGTAAAATAAACACGGGGGGATTCTGATAAGTTGTCTTGTTTAAGAGAATTTCAGGGTACAATTTATTGGGAAGGTACTTCTATGCGAAGCCAAGCGCCCCAAATGCCTCCAAAATTAAAATCGTATTTTTGCGGGAAATACTCAAGGTATGTCCATGCAAAAATCGCTTGCCCCGCTTTTTCTTATGTTGTTTTTTACGACACATGCGATCGCCCAACTTCCTTCGGGTAATGGCGTGACGCTTTCCGGCAAGGTACAAGACGTTCAAACCAAAGCCCCGTTTGCCTTTTTAAGCATCGTTTTGAAAACCGAAAAAGACAGCGTATTCGTCGCCGGGACCTTGACCGACGAAGCAGGTTCTTTCACATTATCAGGTTTGAAAAAAGGGAATTACCGCCTTGAAGCCTCTTATGTGGGTTACCAACTCCTGCGAAAACGGATCGTAATAGGTGAACTAAGTACTTTTTTGGATGTGGGTGTATTGCAAATGCAGGAAGATGCAAAGGCTTTGGACGAAGTAATTGTTTCCGCAAAAGCTGACGAGGTTTCCAATAAAATGGACAAAAAAAACTACACCGTAAGCGACAACATCAGCCAATCGGGCGGCTCGGTGTTGCAAGCGATGACCAATTTGCCGGGTGTTACCCTCCAGGAAGATGGCAAAATCCAATTGCGGGGCAGCGACAAAATTGCCGTCCTGATAGACGGAAAACAAACCGCACTTACAGGTTATGGATCCCAAAAGGGTTTGGAAAACCTGCCAGCCTCTGCCATTGAACGCATCGAAATCAT
>CAIVGO010000312.1 GCA_903905445.1 uncultured Bacteroidota bacterium | reverse complement strand
TTGTGGTCTATTGCTCGGTGGGTTACCGCAGCGAAAAAATAGCCGAAAAACTCCGGGACGCCGGTTATTCCAATGTATCCAACCTCTATGGCGGCATTTTCGAATGGGTAAATCAGGGACACCCGGTGCAGAATGCTGCCGGACCCACCCACGAAGTGCATGCCTTCGACCGTACCTGGGGCATTTGGTTACACAAAGGCAAAAAAGTGTACCGATGAATGTTGTAGCATAGCGTCAAAAAGCATCCAAAATCAAAAATCACACCTCCAATCGGAAATCGGAATTCATGTAATCGGAAATCGGAAATCAACTATTGTACTGCTCCGCGTAATACTGCAAATAAGCCCCCGAACGCACGTGGTTCAGCCATTCTTCGTGCTCCAAATACCATTGTGCCGTCAAACGGAAGCCTTCTTCTGCCTGGATGGATGGTTCCCAACCTAATTCGTTGCGCAATTTGGACGCATCAATCGCATACCGGCGGTCGTGTCCGGGCCGGTCTTTTACAAACGTGATGAGTTGGCGTGAAGTGTTGGGCGCGTTGCCGAGCAGCTCATCCATGATATCGCAGAGATTTTCCACCAAATCAATGTTTTTCCACTCATTGTTGCCGCCGATATTATAGGTTTCGCCTTCTTTCCCTTTATGATAAATGGTGTCGATCGCTTCGGCATGGTCTTTTACCCAAAGCCAGTCACGCGTGTATTTGCCATCGCCATACACCGGCAGCGCTTTCCCCTGTTTGATGTTGCTGATAATCAACGGAATCAGCTTTTCCGGGAAATGATAAGGGCCGTAGTTGTTGCTGCAATTGGAAATCACCACCGGCAAATGGTACGTGTGGTACCAAGCACGAACAAAATGGTCGCTGCTTGCCTTGGATGCCGAATAAGGCGAACGCGGATCATACGCGGTTTCTTCCGTAAAAAAGCCTTCTTCGCCCAAAGAACCATACACTTCATCGGTCGAAACATGGTAAAAACGTTTCCCTTCCATGTTTCCCTCCCACGCTATTTTAGCAGCATTCAACAAATTCACCGTACCCATCACATTGGTTTCCACAAAGGCCAATGGGTTGGTGATCGAACGGTCCACGTGACTTTCGGCAGCCAAATGAATCACGCCATCAAATTGGTAACGTGCAAATAAATCATTGATCCAGGCCGCGTCGGTAATATCGCCGCGTTCAAAAATATAATTCGGCGCTTTTTCTACGTCGCGCAGGTTTTCTAAGTTGCCCGCATACGTCAGCGCATCCAGGTTAACAATTTTGTACTGCGGATAACGCTGCACAAACAAACGAACGACGTGCGAGCCAATAAAGCCGGCACCGCCGGTAATGAGCAAATGAGGCATGAATTTGAATGTTTTACGGTTGATTAGTTGCGCGGAACGGCTTTTTTAAAGTATTCATACGTCAATTTCATGCCTTCCTCGCGGTTGTACTTTGGTTCCCAACCTAAGATGTTACGCGCCTTGGTAATATCGGGCTGACGTTGTTTCGGGTCATCCACGGGCAAAGGACGGTAATCAATGTATGCTTTTGGATTGTCGACCAACGCCAATACTTCCTGGGCAAATTGCATCACCGTGATTTCAGAAGGATTGCCAATGTTCATCGGCTGGGAGTAATCGCTCAACAATAAACGGTAAATGCCGTCTACCAAATCATCCACATAGCAGAAAGAACGCGTTTGAGAACCGTCGCCAAATACCGTAAGTCCTTCACCGCGAATGGCTTGACTGAAAAATGCCGGCAATACCCGACCATCGTTCACGCGCATACGCGGGCCATAGGTGTTGAAAATACGGATAATGCGGGTTTCTACCTGGTGATAAGTATGGTAGGCCATTGTAATCGCTTCGAGGAAACGTTTGGCTTCATCGTATACGCCGCGTGGACCGACCGGGTTCACGTTCCCCCAGTATTCTTCGGTTTGCGGATGCACATGCGGATCGCCATAAACCTCTGAAGTAGATGCCACCAAAATGCGCGCTTTCTTCTCTTTGGCCAAGCCCAGGAGGTTATGCGTGCCCAAAGAACCCACTTTTAGGGTTTGAATCGGCATCAACAGGTAATCGATTGGGCTGGCAGGACTGGCAAAGTGGAGAATGTAATCGAGGTGGCCCGGTACATGTACGAATTTTGTAATATCGTGGTGATAATACTCGAAATTCTTTTCTTTGAAGAGGTGTTCGATGTTATTCAGGTCGCCCGTGAGCAGGTTGTCCATGCCAATGACATGGTACCCTTCGGCGATAAACCGGTCGCAAAG
>CAIVGO010000311.1 GCA_903905445.1 uncultured Bacteroidota bacterium | reverse complement strand
TCGTATCCGGAGTTGAAGGAATTGATACAGTACGATGATTTTGCGAACATGGACATTCGTACCGGTACGATCGTTGCGGCGGAGGCGGTAGAGAAGTCGAAGAAATTATTGAAGTTGCAGGTAGATCTTGGTTTTGAGACGAGAACGATTTTATCGGGCATTGCGCTGCATTTTCGGCCGGAATCCGTGGTTGGTCAACAGGTGGTTGTATTAGCGAACCTGGCGCCGCGTGTGATGATGGGAACTACTTCGGCGGGCATGATCTTGATGGCGGAAGATTCGGAGGGGCAATTGAGTTTTGTAGCTCCCCCTCCAGGATGGCCCAATGGTTTTGGCGTGAAATAGTGCGAGATTTTTATTTTTTTTCCTTTTTCATTCCTAAGAATTACCTTTGCGGTTGCTTTTTCGGAAGCGTTGAACAAAAAATACTTAAAATTCTGATTTTCAAATAATTACGGCAAAATGGCTTTAATCGGAACGATTCGAAAAAACGGGTGGATCCTCATTGTGATGATGACACTTGCGTTGGGTGGGTTCATCCTCATGGAAATTATTTCGAATGCGCAGCGCAACAGTGCAGGTGATGCAAACACACTTGGAAAGGTAAATGGTGAAGAAATCAGACGTGCTGATTTTGAAAAATACCAGGCATTGATCTATTCCAGTGCAGATGGTAACAGCAGTTATCAAGTACGTGGGCAGGCTTGGGAATATTTCGTTGAGCGCGCATTGATGACCCAACTATCCGACAAATTGGGCTTGGGCATCTGCAGAGATGAACTGCGTGACCTTGAGTTTGGTGCAAACATTAGTCCACTGATCAAAGAGCGGTATAAATCGCCAGATGGTTCACTCAACATGAACTATTTGAACAGTGTTAAAAATGCGATTGACGCGGGTCAATTGGTCGATCAACAGCAATTTCCATTTCGTACTGCTTGGATTGAGCAGGAGCACGAGATTGTGAAAGAGCGTTTGATTGAGAAAGTTTCCACGCTTTTATCCAAGGGCATGTACACGCCAACCTGGCAGGCTGAAATGGCCTACCGTGAGAACAACGAGCGCTTGGAGTTCCGTTATGTGCGCTTGCCTTACGAAAAAGTAAAGGATGAAGAAGCCGTGTTGACGGACGCCGATTTTGCTACTTTTTTGAAAGAAAACCCACATTTGTATGATGCACAGGAAGAAAGCCGTGTATTATCTTATGCTGTTTTCAATGTATTACCAACGGGTGCAGATACTGCTTCAGCGCGCGAAAGTATTTTGAAATTGAAGACCGATTGGACGTCATCTAAAAATGACTCCATTTACGTAACGACCAATAATGGCGTGTACGATGCGACGTACAAAGTAAAAAGTGCGTTGCCCGTTGCGGTTGCTGACACGTTGATGCGTTTGGCACCAGGCGCTTTGTTTGGTCCATATCTGGATGGTGGTGCCTGGAATATTGGTAAATTGCTTGATCGCAAAACGCTTCCGGACTCTGTTCGTGCGCGCCACATCTTGTTGAAAGGCAATAATCCAGCCTTTGCCAATACCTTGGACAGCTTGAAAGGCTTGATTACCAGCGGCAAAGCGCGTTTTGACTCGCTTGCGCTCAAAGTGAGCCAGGACGGTTCTGCTCCGAAAGGGGGAGATTTGGGCTGGTTTGCGAATGGCATGATGGTTCCTGAATTCAACAATGTATGTTTTTACCAGGCTGAGCAAGGCAAATTATACATTGTAAGAACCCAGTTTGGTTATCACTTGTTGGAGGTAACTGGCAAAAAGTTCATAAAAAATGAAGCCGGTGTACGGGCTGTTTTCTTGAAACAGCGCATTGAGCCTGGTAAAACCACCCAGCAAATCGCCAAAGACAAAGCGATTGCATTGGTACAAGGTGTGAAAAACCTGAGCGATTTGACTACACAGGCTACCCAGCAGAGCATTGAACTGCAGAGCAGCAAAAGTTTGAAAGCCAATGACTACGCACTGGATGGCCTTGGTACTGGTTCGGATGCCCGTGAAGTTGTACGTTGGGCCTTTGGTGAAGATGTAAAAGCAGGAAGTGTTAGTAAAGATGTTTTCTCTTTCCGCGATGAAACTGGTGGTTATTTTGACAGTAAGTATCTCGTAGCCGCTTTAAAAAGCATTGCACCGAAAGGAAAAGCGACGGTTGCGATCTTGAAATCGCTCCCAGAAGCAGAGCAGAAGGTGAAGCAGATTAAAAAAGGCGAAGTCCTGAAGGCTAAAATTGGCTCTAATACAGATATGAGCGCTGTTGCGGCCCAGTTCGAATCCAAAGTAGATACGGTGAAAGCAGTATCGATGATGTCTTCCGGTGGCGAACCACGGGTATTGGGTACTGTATTCCATTTGGCGAAAGGTGAAACGAGTGCTCCAATTTTGGGTGCAAGCGGCGTATATATTATTCAAACGCTGTCGGACAAGCCACAAACGCAGATTCCTGCAGACTTAACGATGTTCCGCAAGCAGTATACTTCTAGTGCTGCTTCTTCGATTCGGACCAACATTATGGCCACGCTGAAGAAGGAAGCCAACATTAAAGATAACCGCAGTCGATTCTACTAGTCGAGCAGCGTTTTATATAGCATAAAGCGGCTGTCCGAGTTTTCAGGTTTAAATCCTGCGCTCGTGACAGCCGCTTTTTTTATTAGAACCAGCGTGCGACACCTTTGAGCAGAAGTCTGGCTAACTTACCGCCATAAGGGGGCATAAAAAGAAGGGTATGTGGGAAAATGCGGTTTTGAAAGGTAATACCGCGTTGATTGATGAATTCCATAAAACCAAATTCACCGTGTCCTTTACCGATGCCGCTGTTGTTACTGCCACCAAACGGCAGGTCGTTGTGGTAGAACTGGATGGCACATTCGTTGGCTGCTATGCCACCGCTGCGTGTTTCGGCAAAAATTTGTTCAATAAATCGCTTGCGGGCACTGAAAATATACATGGCAAGTGGACGTTCGTCCTTGTTTACGTATTCAATTACCTCTTCAATTTGTTTGAAGGTTCGGATGGGCAATACAGGGCCGAATACTTCTTCCTTCCAAATTTTTGCTTCATCGGGCACATGATCAAGCAGGGTTGGTTCGATGTAGCGTTCGGCGGCGTTGGTATTTCCGCCAAAAACTAATTGGGCACCCTGCGCAAGCGCATCATCGAGCAAATCTTTTACTCGGCTAAAATGGCGATCCGTGCTTAAACGTGCATAGTCGGGTGTAGTAGCCCGTGCTTCCGGGGTATTGCCATAAAACTTTTCGCTTTTTTCTTTCAATTTCAGGAGCAGCGCTTCCTTTACGTTTTCGTGCACGAGCACATAATCAGGAGCGATGCATATTTGTCCGGCATTCATGGCATTGATCCACGAAATTTGGGCGGCGGCGAGGTTTAGATTGGCCGTTTCATCGACGATTACGGGGCTTTTTCCGCCTAATTCGAGGGTAACCGAAGCGAGGTGTTCGGCGGCGGCGCGCATCACAATTTTCCCTACTTGTGGACTTCCGGTAAAAAAGATATGGTTGAATGGTAAAGCCAAGAGTTGCGTGGCTACTTCGACCGCGCCTTCTACAACGGCAACTTCATTGGCCGGGAACACCTCTTCTATGATTTTTTTCATGACAGCCGAACTGTGGGGCGCCATTTCGGAGGGTTTCAAGACCACCACGTTACCGGCAGCTATAGCGAGTGCAACGGGCGCCAGGCTTAGGCAGAACGGAAAATTCCAGGGTGCAATGATGAGGCAAACGCCTTTGGGTTCGTATCGAATTTCAGAACGGGTACCGATCATCATAAGCGGCATTCCGACCCGCTTGGGCGTTAACCAGGTGCGCAGGTTTCGAATGGCATGCCGGATTTCCGTATTGACAACGCCGATTTCAGAAATGGCCACTTCGGTGGGACTTTTTCGAAAATCGGCCCACATGGCCTCATTGATCTCCTCTTGGAAGCGCAACATGGTGGCGTGGAAGCGTTTGAGTTTTGCGATACGCGCGCGCACGGTCGTTCGGCCCACGTTAAATTGGTTGGCTTTCAGGTTTTCGAAAATCGCTTGAATATCATGCGATTGCGAAATTTTATCGGGTTCAATAGCCAGTTCTGACATAGATAACTTTTTTAATGCGGTGGTTGGTGAATCAAAGTTCGGGAAAGTTTTTTAGAGTTGGGCGAAAAATAAATTTGGAAATTAGTGTGGCAGGTCCTAAAATTGGGGGACCAAAGCACCAAAATGTTAAGACTATACCAAGATTTAAGTGGATTTGAAGGATGGATGGATAAAAAAAATTGATTTTCAGTGGATTAGTATTCAGCCGTTTTCATGACCACTTTGTGTCGGCTATAACAAAACAATAGATTTCGAAAAACCGCTTTAATCACTTCTAACGTTCATTTTAAAATTTGTGCGATTATGATGAAAATTCAAGTAAAATCCGTTCATTTTCATGCTGATTCCAAGTTGTTAGCATTTATTGAGGAAAAAATCAGCAGGCTCAATCGTTATTTTGAGCACACACTGGAAGCGGAAGTTCATTTAAAATTGCAGGATACGGGGGCGCGTGTGCGGGAGAAAATTGCAGAGATTCGATTAAAAGTACCTGGCAGTGTGCTGGTTTATAAAAAAAGTGGAAAAACCTTTGAGGTAGCGGTGCATGCGGCGGCGGATAATTTGAAACGGCAATTGGTGCAGTTTAAAGAGCGTCGCAACCGATCATAAGATTACAGTTTATATTCATAGAAGCGCTTGTCTGGGTTTTGTCCCAGGCAAGCGTTTTTTAGTTTTTTGTCTAAATATTAAATATTAGTCGAGCAGAACATTTACATTTGTATTGTTCATACCATTTTATGTTGAAGCAAAGATCATTTTATCGGAAATGCACGGCTTACCTGCTTGCGCTGTTGTTTACAGCGGGTTGGATGTTGCGTGCGACGCATGAGATGTTTCTTCACGCGGATCACACGCATGCAATATGCGAGGCTGCCTACCAGCAGGATTCGAACAAGCATTTACATGGTTCGGAATATGCGCCGAAGGAGGATTGTCCGATCTGTGCCGTTTGGTTTTCCGCAGTAAGCTTGGTAAGTCCAGGCACGGATTTGTTTTCAATTGCCTGTTTACCTGAAAAACTGGATTTTTTAAAGCATAATGCACCTGATTCGCGTCGGTTTTATGCTATTGTCCAGTTGCGGGGCCCACCTGCTTTTTAGTTTCCATTTCCATCTTTCTCCATTGTTGCCGCAGTATTCTACTGACGGTGTATCCATTTTTAAGGAAAATCCATGCTGAACAACAAGGCCCGATTATTCGGTGCGCTGGTTGTAAGTTGTTGTGTATCTGCTGGTTTGCAGGCACAAGACTGCCATCAGGCATTGCGCGGGTATATTTTTGATGCTGAAAGCAAAACGCCTTTAGCATACGCCTCCATTTTTGTAAAATCGCTTGGACGTGGTGCAATCACTGATGAGCACGGCTATTACAGTATTACGGATTTGTGTGACAGCTCCGAATACGTGCTTGAATTACGTCATATTGAATGTGCGCATGAAACCCATCGGGTTCGGTTAAAAGAAAACCAGGAACTCAATTTTGAATTGCGGCACAATGCGGTGTTGCACGAGGTACTCATTACGGAAAAGGCCGTTGCGCCTCCGCCTACCCAAGCGGAAAGCACGGTGCAACAGGTTGATTTGGCGGCGGCTAAAGGATTGGGTTTGGGTGAAACCCTTCGAAAATTGCCAGGCGTAAGTTTGCTTAATTCGGGCGCAAACGTATCGAAACCCGTCATTCAGGGGTTGCATTCCAACCGCATTGCGATTGTATCGGATGGAGTGACCTTGCAAAGTCAGCAATGGGGCAACGATCATGCGCCAGAGATTGATCCGTTTACTGCCGACAAAATAACCGTCGTAAAAGGCGCGGCGGGGGTTCGGTACGGTGTGGGTGCGATGGGCGGCGCGGTCATTTTGGAGCCTGCTGCCTTGCGCGCACTGCCTGGATTGAATGGCTGGGTGTCGGTAGGCGGGTACAGCAATGGAGCGGGTGGGGTTGTTTCCGGTGCAATGGATTGGCGGCCAGCACGGGGCAATTTGGCTTTTCGGCTACAAGGGACGGCTAAGCGCAGCGGCAATTTACGCGCACCGGATTACTGGTTGGGAAACACTGCTGCGTTGGAACTCGATTTTTCGGCCTTGGCTGGCTGGAAAAGTGCACATTGGGACCATACTATAAGTGTAAGTCAGTTCAATCAGGATTATGGGATTTTGCGTTCGGCGCACACGGGTAGTCTGGAAGATTTACGTGCTGCCATTGCTGCGGATACACCGCGTAACAACGTGAATCAATTTAGTTATTTGCTGGATCGGCCGATGCAGCGGGTACGGCATAGTGTGCTCAAGTATCGGAGTGTTTACCGGATCAACGATGTATGGAAACTGCGTGGGCAGTACAGTTTTCAGTACAACCAGCGCAAGGAATATGACCGGGGGCGCAATGGCCTGGTATCGAGTGGAAATGCCCAGATTAGTTTTCAGTTGTGGAGCAATACCCTTGATTTGGCGCTGGAGCATTTGCCTATTCGGCATTGGGAAGGCGGTATTGGGGTGCAGTCCATGCAGCAATTGAATTATGTGAGTCGAGGCGGTTTCATTCCAGATTACCTGGGATGGGCAGGCTCGGTGTGGATGCTGGAGCGTTGGCGGCGTTATCCAATGCCTTTGGAGTTTGATATCGGCTTGCGGTATGAT
>CAIVGO010000310.1 GCA_903905445.1 uncultured Bacteroidota bacterium | reverse complement strand
TTTAACGGTAGTACCTGGTCAAATATGCTTGCTAGAAGGGTCCATTGACCGCGTTTCTAACACCATTTTTGCGTACGAAGCGCACCGCCGCTTAGAAAATTTCTTGCCCGATCGTTAAATAAAAAAAATTCTTTCTTTTTTGATTGCCAAAAAAATACATTTGCCCTGCGAAAATTCTCTACCATTGGTTTTCTACAAAATTCGATTTGTCGTTTTTCGCATCCTTACCAAACTTTCACTGTTTTTTTCTTCACCAACGCTTTTTTAATCATGCAAAGAAAATTTCTTCTGCTCCTGCTTGCAACCCTTTTCCTCTCTTCCGAGTATGTATTTGCCCAACGAAATTGTGGCGCTATGGATGTCTTGGCGCGGCAACTCATGGAAAACCCTGATCTCCAACTACAAATGGAGGAAGTTGAACGCAACACCGCCGATTTTATCGCAGCAGGTGGCGCAAACGACCGTATTGTGGTAACTATTCCGGTCGTAGTCAATGTAGTGTGGAATACCGCTGCTGAAAACATCAGTGATCAGCAAATTCAAACACAAATTGATGTGTTAAATGCCGACTTCCGCAAACTCAATGCCGATGCAAACCTGGTGCCAGCCGTTTGGCAATCCATAGCAGCCGACGTTGAGGTGAATTTCTGCTTGGCTTCACAAGACCCATCCGGTGCCGCTACCAATGGCATTCGCCGCCGCCAAACCACGGTTACAGCGTTTTCAACCAATGATGCTGTAAAATTTAATGCGCAAGGTGGTCTGGATATTTGGGATCGCAACAAATACCTCAACCTATGGGTATGCGACATCAGCGGTGGCATTTTGGGATATGCACAATTCCCGGGTGGTGCTGCCAGTACGGATGGCGTAGTAATTGATTATCAATACTTTGGCACCATTAATGCATCCGCGCCTTTCAACAAAGGCCGCACGGGTACCCATGAAGTGGGCCACTGGCTCAACCTGCGCCATATTTGGGGCGATGATGGTACTGCTTGTACCGGTTCCGACCAGGTTGCTGATACGCCCAACCAGGCTGACGAAAATTATGGTTGCCCTGCCTTCCCACAAGTGAGTTGTAGCAATGGCGCCAACGGTGATATGTTTATGAATTATATGGACTACACCGACGATGCTTGTATGTACATGTTTACAGCGGGCCAAAAAGCACGGGCACAAGCGTTGTTTGGCGCATCTGGCGCACGGGTATCCTTGTTGTCTTCGCCTGGCTGCAACCCGCCTAGCGTTACCTGCGGTACTCCGAGCGGTTTGAACGCCACCAGCATCGCACAAACCACCGCAACCCTCAACTGGGGAACCGTTTCTGGCGCAACTTCTTACAACCTGCAATGGAAGATTTCCACCTCCAATACCTGGACTACGGTAAGCAACCTGACCAATACAACGTATAATTTGACAGGTTTAACGGCTTCAACGACCTATAATTATCAGGTTCAGGCGGTATGTTCCGGTGGAAACAGCGCTTATTCTACGGCTGCCTCTTTTACAACCCTCGCAACTGGCGGCGGTGGCAACTGTACCGATGCTTATGAAGCAAACAATACCCGTAATACAGCCAAAGTAATTCCGGTAAATACCGATGTGAAAGCACAGATTGCTACTGCAACGGATGTAGACTGGAACCGTTTTTCGAACACCAGTGCTACCAGAAATATCAAAATCGATTTGACTACCTTACCTGCTGATTATGACTTAAAGTTGTATCGCACTTCGAGTTTATTAGCAACATCGGACCTCAGCGGAACAGCCAATGAACAAATTATTCTTAATAACGGCACCGTGTCTACCTCATATTACGCGCAAGTGTACGGTTATTTGGGCGCCTTTAGCAATACACAATGTTATACGCTTCGTGTAAGCCTGAGCGCAACTGCTTTCCGTACCGATGGCAGCACGGATGGTCCGGTGGAGGAATTTGAAATTCCATTGCAATTGGAAAGCCTTGGTTTTGGTTTATATCCTAACCCTGCAACCAACCAGGTCATTGTGGAGGTTCCAATGATCGCAGAGCAAGATGTGATGGTTTCCATCATCGATCCTGCCGGTAAAGCGGCTATAACACAGCACCGCACCTTGGGTAAAGGCGACAATCAAATCACTTTTGATGTGCAGACCTTACCTGCTGGCGTTTACTTTGTACAAGTACGCAACGGGGAAAGTGTATTGACCCGTAAATTGGTGAAAAACTAAAATATGCGGTTAAAATAACCTGTTTTAAAGGCAAATAAAAAACGCCCGGAACGACAAAAGTTGTTCTGGGCGTTTTTCATGGGTGTCTGCCTATTTTACCGCTCTTGCATATCACTGTAAAATATCAGTTCCCAAGTACCTTGATCATTCCGAACAAAACGGCGTTCCAGACCATAATTGGCCGCTGCATATTGAATGCGCTCAATGACCAGCGCATCGCCCATCATTTCAAAACTGCGTTTAAAATCGCCAGAAGTGTAGTCCACTGTATGATGCATGCGCCATTTGGACAAATCCCATTCTTTCAGAATACGTTTGTTGTGGGTACTGTCAATGGGCTCAGTCGATTCCCCTTGCAATGGCCAGGCAATATGTGCGATCTGAAACAGGCTGTCGCTGTGGAATTTATCATAAAATGGCATAAAATCGGCGGGTAATTGGCTGGCATCTACCGCTTGGCTAATCTGATCGGGGGAGGAAGGCACACTTTGTTTGGGATTTTGTGGTTTACAGCCTGCAATAGCAGCCACCAAAACCAAGGCAACATAGGAAAGACGCATATTTATAGAATGACTTGTTAAGAATGCACAAATAACGTTGAATATTTGCAATTCTTGTTGAGCCTCCTCCCTGCCGCCCGGTTTTTATTTCATCCAAGTACAAAATGCCGGAAAACGATACAGCGGACGCTTTGTAAAGGAATAGCACCCTAAAAATAATAGATTTACAGCCGTAAATGCTTGATTTACGGCTGTAAACAAATATAACCTACCCCACCATCAACTTTTTAACCAAGCCATTCCCCAACGACACATAATAAACCCCAGGCGCAACGCCCGTCAAATCTAATCGATATTCGGTGCTGCCTGCCGCCAAGCGTTCGCTGCGGATTAAACGGCCGGTACCATCCAGGACTTGTACAAGGGCTTCATTTTCAACATTTTCCGAAAAACTTAACAGCACATACGAACTTGCAGGGTTGGGATAAATACGCCAATCTGCATTTTTTTGAACCACCGTTGGCACTGAAACCAATTCTGTCGGCGTATTACAAATCGGCAACACACCCGACACGGCAACCCAGGCACTTTGACTGGTTCCCGGACATACGTACCGCACCGCCACCTGAACCTGTGTGCCATTGGCGGCATCCAAATCCAACGCATAATTTTTTACCTGCCCGATGTTGCCCAAAACGGTCCATAAAGCACTGTTGCCCTGCCGATAACGCAATTGGTAACTGCCACTTGCCGGACCTTCCCAACTGATCATAATCGGATTGCAAGGCGTTATATTCAAGGCAATATTCGCAGGTTTTACTGGCTTACCGCCACTGGTAATGGTGTAACTTTGGGTGTTGCTGATGCCGTTTGCATCGGTTACGGTTACCGTATAAATACCTTCCGATACTGCATCCAACCAGGGACCAATGCGGCCATCCGACCATTCATAAATCAAAGGTGGCGTGCCGCCGGTGCCTTTTACCAGGATTTCACCCGAGCCTGCACCGCAATTGGATGGATAAGACACACCAGATATGCTCATATTATCCAGCACAAAATCCCAGATACCCCGTCCGTGGGTACCAAAACGCACCAGATTTTTGCTGGCAATGTATTCTACGGAATAAACAGTTTGCAAAGGCATGGTTTCGTCGCGCAGGCTAAACCATTTTTTTGCCGCAACATCATACACATACGGCCCGTTATCGGTAGCCGCAAACAAGAATTGCTCATCTGGCGAACTGGCAATTTCCTGCACCAATGTACCGGGCAAACCATCCGAAATCGCCGAAAAGGTTAATCCACCATCATTGGATTCCCAAACAGGCGGATTGGAATAGCCCGAACCGCTCAACCACACTTTATTGGGGTTTATTTTGGATGCTAAAATGCAGGAACCATATAGATAGAATCCATTCGGGCCATCAAAACCGGTGGCTTTTTGCCAATTTCCACCCTGATTTTTCCGAAAAAAAGTACCATCATCGGTGGCAACATAGTAGCGGCCATTGAGCGGGCTGACGGCAATTGCCGAAATCAGCGCACTGCCATTGTTGCTGTTTGGTTTAAAATCATAGGCATCTTGGGTGGCTGTAATATCATAGGGGGCCTGTTCGCTTGCCGTTAATTCAATCAAATGGGAGCCGGAACCGCCATTCAGATTGCCACCGCCAATCAAAATTTTATTCAATCCGGGCGCATGGGCATATTCCGCAGTAGGGAGCATCCAACCTACATTGGGCAAATCATCGCCCGTCATTACCCAGTTTGAATCCCACCAGTCATTGCTCGTTTTGGGTGCATGGTGATACGAAATATCGCCCCCCGGATATTGTTTCCAAAAATGGGTGCCATTGGCGGAAAATACCATGTGCCCGTAATCGCCCGAAACGACCTGGGTAAATAGCAAAGAACCATAGGGCGCTACACCCGCCGTACTTGCACGCTGATAACCCTGGTCTTGCGAACCCGCATACACATAGTTCGGATCGGTTGGATCGGTGCGCACATCATAATATTGGCTCACATTCAGGCCCGTTAAGGACAAATTTTGAGTCGTTTGCAGGAAATTATACGAAACATACATGCCGCCGTGGTT
>CAIVGO010000309.1 GCA_903905445.1 uncultured Bacteroidota bacterium | reverse complement strand
GCGCGATTCAGTGGATAACGTGGTGATTATCTGTACGGTAGAAAATGTGGACCCCATGGGTATTCACACGGGCGACTCGATTACGGTGGCGCCTGCTATGACGCTTTCGGATACGGCTTACCAACGCATGCGCAGCGACGCGATGATGATGATGCGCGCCTTGGGCAATTTTGCCGGCGGTTGTAATGTGCAATTTGCCCAAAATCCCGAAACAGAAGAATTGATCGCCGTGGAAATCAATCCGCGGGTGTCGCGCTCTTCGGCCCTGGCGAGTAAAGCGACCGGCTACCCAATTGCTAAAATTGCCGCCAAATTGGCCATCGGATACAACCTCGATGAACTGAAAAACCAAATCACCAAAACGACCTCGGCGTTTTTTGAACCCACGCTCGATTATGTGATCCTGAAAATGCCGCGCTGGAATTTCGATAAATTCCCGGGCGCCGACCAACGCCTGGGCCTGCAAATGAAATCGGTAGGTGAAGTAATGGCCATCGGACGCAGTTTCAATGAGGCGCTGCAAAAGGCTTGTCAAAGTCAGGAAAACAACCGCACGGGCCTGGGCGCAGACATGAAAGAATGGATTCGCACGGAAGATATCATGGAACGGCTCGAAAAAGTATCGGACGACCGGATTTACCGCGTAAAAGATGCCTTGCGGCTGGGGGTTCCGTCTAAAACGGTGCAAAAATTCACAGGTATTGATCCCTGGTTTATCGGCCAGATCAAAAGTCTGGTGAAAATGGAAGATAAAATCCTTCGGTTTAATGTAGCCGAGGATATCCCGTACGACTTTTTTGTAGAAATCAAGAAAAACGGCTATTCCGACGCACAAATCGCGTGGTTATTGCGCATTTCTGAAAAAGAAGTAACCCGCCGCCGCAAAGAATTGGGCATTCGCCGGGTGTTTAAAATGGTGGATACCTGTGCCGCGGAGTTCGAATCGAAAACGAATTACTTCTACTCGACCTTCGACGAAAAAAACGAAAGTATCCGCACGACGGACAAAAAGAAAATCGTGGTGCTTGGCTCTGGTCCCAACCGTATTGGTCAGGGCATTGAGTTCGATTACTGCTGTGTACACGGGGTGTTGGCCATCAAAGAGGTTGGTTATGAATCAATTATGGTCAACTGTAACCCTGAAACGGTTTCTACCGATTATGACCTGGCCGACAAACTCTATTTCGAGCCCATCTATTGGGAGCATATTGAAGAAATCCTGGAACACGAGCAACCCGACGGTGTGATTGTGCAATTGGGTGGACAAACGGCGCTCAAACTGGCCGAAAACCTGCACAAAAACGGCTGGAACATCATCGGCACTTCGTTCGACAACATGGACATTGCGGAAGACCGCGGTCGCTTCTCGGATTTATTGAAAGAGTTGGAAATTCCTTACCCGAAATACGGCGTTGCGCACGACGTGGATGCTGCCCTGGAAATTGCCCGGCAGATTCCTTATCCGCTCCTGGTACGTCCGTCGTATGTATTGGGTGGCCAACGTATGAAAATTGTGATCAACGACAACGAACTGGAACGCCAGGTTTTGTCGATTTTCAAACACTTGCCCGATAATAAAGTGTTGATTGACCAGTTTTTAGAGCGCGCCAAAGAAGCCGAAATCGACGCCATTTTCGACGGCGATGAAGTGTGCATCATGGGCATCATGGAGCACATCGAGCCTGCGGGCATCCACTCGGGCGACTCTTCTGCGGTGCTGCCGCCCTATAGTTTGGGTCCGATCGTGATCCAGCACATGTGTGAGTACGCCGAACGCATCGCCCGCGCGCTCAACATCCGCGGACTGATCAACATCCAATTTGCGATTAAAAACGACGAGGTGTATGTGATTGAGGCCAATCCGCGTGCCTCGCGCACCACGCCGTTCATCGCCAAAGCCTACGGCGTACCCTACCTGAACATCGCCACCAAGGTGATGCTCGGCACCCACAAATTGAAAGATTTTGATATTGATAATAAAATGGACGGCTATGCTATCAAAATCCCGGTCTTCTCCTTCGAAAAATTCCCCGGGGTGGACAAACGCTTAGGACCGGAAATGAAATCCACGGGCGAGGCGATTTACTTTATCAAAGATTTAAAGGACCCGTATTTTAGGGAGTTGGATCGGAATCGTAGTATGTACCTTTATAACTAGTGAGGAGTGAGGAGTGATGAGTGAGAAGTGATGAGTGGGCGTGTTAAGCCTGAAAGGCTGAAATGATTATAGTTGGCGTGTTAAGCTTTGACCATTAAGAGAACCCGAATGCCGAAAATTATTTTAAAAAAATGATTTTCAGGCATTTACAACCTCGGATAGGTCACGCATTTGTAGAAAAATAAACGATACCAAATACCCTCCTGACTTCGGAGAAGTCATGCATTTGTAGACGCATTTGTAGACGCATTTGTAACACCCATGTATTACACCACACAAAAAACAATCGGCCCATAACACCTTGGTTATGAGCCGATTGAAATATAAAACCTTGTTTCCACGAAAAATCAAGCGTGAAACGCCCACTCATCACTCCTCACTCATCACTCATCACTCCAACTCCTCACTCCTCACTCCTCACTCATCATTAATTATAAAGGTACATACTACGATTC
>CAIVGO010000308.1 GCA_903905445.1 uncultured Bacteroidota bacterium | reverse complement strand
GCCAACGGCTTTGTCCCAGGCCATTGCGGTTGCGGATCCAAGCGGATTGAAACGCCCGGTAATACGCAAGAAAAAAGAGCCTAAAAACTGTTACAATTTTACCAAACACCCGAATGCCTGGTTTTTTGATGTGTACGCGGGACCTTCCTTTGCCTGGAAGGATTTGAGCACCAATAACCCGGAATATAAGGATTATCGGAATAGACGGTTAAATTCCGAGCGACGGGATTGGGCATTTCATAGCGGGGTGCGGGGCACCTTATTGTTTGATGGCCATTTTATGTTGCGCTTGGGATTGCATTACGACCAGATGACGGAGATCTTTGAATTTATTGATCCGAACTCCATCACCATCAATTACAAGGATGTCATCACCATTGTAAATGGTCAGCAGGTGATTGTACGGGACACCATCGGTATCAGTTATGGCAGCAATTACACAAAAACATACAATCGCTTTGGCATGCTTCAAATTCCGTTGCAGGCCGGCGTAGAATTGCGGAAAGGCCGCAGTGGATTTAGTTTCAATGCTGGCGTATCCTTTAATGTGTGGTTTTGGAAACGCGGGGCAATCCTGTCTGCGCAGGGTATGCCGCGGTATTTTACCCCTGGTGTGGATGTATCTACCCCGACATTTCAAAAGCGCACCAGTTTGAGTGCCATCGGTAGTGTGCAATGGTTTTACCATGTTGATCCGAGTGTGCGGGTGTACATCGAACCTTATTTCAGGCAAATCGTACAACCTGTAAACCTCAAATCGCATCCGGTAGGTACGCGGTATGGCATCGGAGGCATCAGTTTGGGGTTGACTAAAATTTTTTAGCCGACGATGACCACGAAAAGTCATAAAAACACATCATTAAAGCAGCGAATAAACACAAAACTGCATCTCTTTTAGAGCATTCATTGAAGACCCATTTAAAGTTTCCATAGCCTGACCCCAAAAAACCGCATTTAAATTAAAATTATGTTGCGCAAAAAAACCAGACATATAATACGGTACGCATTACTAAACGCCTTTTTACTGGCAGGTGTTTGGGGCTGTCGTAAGGATGTAGTCAACGACTTCGATCCTTATCCTGCTACGCTGGCGGATCTGCAACCTTTGTTGTCGCAGGTTCCTGGCCCGTCTGTTCAAACCACTTTTTCGCTCGCAGGATTATCGAAAGATACCATGCTCCTGAGCCCGAGCGGACTTCGGATCTTCCTAACCGATGTTAGTGCGTTGTTGGTAGACGGGAATGGACAAACTGCAGCATTCAACACCTGCCAAAATCCTTCCATGGAACTGCTGGAAGTAATGAAAAAAGGCGATTTGGCAGCGCGGGAAATACCGACCACCAGTGCCGACGGGAATTTATTGGAAACGTCGGGTGTATTTCGTTTGCGCTTTTTTTGTGGAAATGAAGAACTTTTCCTGAAAGCGGGCCGCACCATTAAAATACAAGTGCCTGAAAACAACCGGCGGGATGATTTATTTGTTTACAATGGAATAATTACCCAAAATCAATTGAGTAGTTGGGAAAACAGTGGCGAACCCGTTTATTGGGCCGACTGGCTTTCAGTGGATAACCTGGAAATGATTAATGGATATGAGTTGATTGTGCAACAACTGGGTTGGATTTCGAACAGCCGCAAGGTACCCGGTCCTTATTTCAGTTTTTGTGTAGAGGTGCCAGAAGGTTTTTCGCAGTTAAATACCGTCGTATATATGGTGTTTAAAAACGTAAAAACCGTGGCTGCCATGGTACCAGGATCTAACCCGCAGCAGTTTTGCTCCAACAGCATACCAGCAGGGTACCCCGTAAAGTTGGTAACCGTAAGCAAATATGGCAATCAATACTGGCTGGGCAGTAAAGAAACAGAAACCGGAGCAAACGGGTCTTTGAGCCTCGTTCCGCAAATTGTAACAGAACAACAAGTGTTGGCTGTTTTAAAAAGTTTTTAAGCACAAAACAGGCCTTTAAAGCCTTTTGTGTAAAGATACCCGTGTTTAGTAATTTTGTATTAGGCCGAGCCGGTAAAGACCGGTCTCGGCTTATTCGTTAATATTCTGTTTCTTTTAAAAGAAAATGAACACTTTTGTCGTGATTTTCATTTAAAGGTGAAGATATTCGCACCAACCAAATCAACTCTCACGGACATACGCAAAGGCAATGGAAATTCTGACAACCAATGGCATCACAGTGAGCGTAGAAACGCAATATTTACCCGCACATTCGGATCCGCGCGCTTCCAAATTTATTTTTGGCTATTTTATCACCATCGAAAACGGCAGCCCGCATACGGTGCAATTAATGAGTCGGCGCTGGATGATTCATGACGCCAGCACAACGGTGCGCGAAGTGAAAGGCGACGGGGTGGTCGGTCAACAACCCGTTTTGCAACCCGGAGAAAGTTATTCCTACTCTTCTTATTGCGATTTGAGTGCCGAAATCGGGAAAATGCAGGGTGCTTACCTGATGACCCGCATCGAAGATCGTTCGAACTTTGAGGTAATAATTCCCGAATTCAAACTGATTGTGCCCTTCAAACTCAATTAATTTTGGTTTTTAAAGGGTTTGCACGATACCATTTATCAAAAACCGTAGTTTAGCTGTTGACTGAACTACGGTTTTTTTTGTGTTTTGTACAAAACAGACAGAATTAACGTTCCTGTTCCGGCAGCGTACAAACACGGTTGGCGTATCTTGGTTACAACTGCGCCCCAATCGCTGTTATCCACCTATTTTTACTCCTTTTCCCAACTAACAAACTGATTCATTCATGAAGAACCGATTGTTACCCGCCTGTATTGCTTTGGCCTTTTATCTAATCCCAATTTTCGTACACGCTCAAACGGATCCTGTTCCTGAGGTAAATATCGTTGGGCCAACGGTCGTATGCCAGGGCGATTGCGCTACTTTAGGCGCGCTGTTTATGAACGTGCCCCAACCCATCGGTTATATTTGGTCGGGCCCGAATGGTTTCACTTCCAATCAGCCCCAAATTACGGTATGCCCGCAGGCCAACAGTGGCGGGCCTACTACTACGGCCAATATGTATTTTCTTCAAATTGTGGGACCAAATGGCAACGTGGTAGCGGCAGATACGCATGAAATCAAAATACTCCCATTCATCCCAATTAAAATTCTATCCAACAATACGGCGCCTTGTAACTT
>CAIVGO010000307.1 GCA_903905445.1 uncultured Bacteroidota bacterium | reverse complement strand
TGACCGATTTAACGCCCAACGAGTTTATCCGCAACGTACGCCTGAAACGAGCAGCCCAACTGCTCAAATCCGGGCGGTTCACCATTGCAGAAGTAACCTATAAAGTTGGTTTTCAAGATCTTAAGTATTTTCGGGAACGATTTAGGGAAATGTTTGGGGTTAGTCCGTCTTCTTTTGAGCGGGAGGAGTAGTCCTGACAAACGCCATTTCTGGCATATCCTCAGAAAGTCTCCCCAAAGCCATTCATATTCTGTTTTATGGCATTAAATTTGGCCAATGTTAGGTGCCCATCCGGGGCCTATTGAAAACAGGTACCGATTCAAGGGATGAAATTAGTGTAGATCGCAATTTATTTTTAAACTATACATATTTCCACCATGAAATCAATTACAATTACCCTCTTTTTTGCAATTTTGAGTGTCTTGCTGCATGCCCAAACCTGTTTGCCTAACGGGATTACCTTCGACGCCCAGTCCAAAATTGATCAATTTTCCATCGACTATCCTGGTTGTTCCCAAATTTTGGGCAACGTAGTTATAGGCGACACCATGCTTAACTCAACCATAAAAAATTTGGTGGGTTTGTCCGCCCTAAAAGTGATTGATGGTAATTTGGAAATCAATGGCAACATTAAACTCAAAACATTAGACGGACTATCGAATCTCACCCAAGTGGGTGGAAATTTAGTAATTTATGCCAATGCAACCTTGAAAAACCTGGAAGCATTGTCGGCGCTAAAATCTGTTGGACTTACGCTAGAATTAAGTTACAACGATTCCCTGTCCAATTTGTACGGTTTATCAGCACTAACGCATGCAGGCGGAATCACGATCAGTAGCAACACCCACTTTAGTAGTTTTGCGGGCCTAACCAGCCTCGATACGATTCAAGGCCCTGTGATTATCAACAACAACAATTCATTACACAATTTAAAGGGTTTGGATGGCATTACCCACATTGCGGGATCTTTAAATATCAACAACAATTATATTTTGGACAGTTTAACGGGAATAAGTTCACTTCATTCGATGGAAGGCGACCTTGTCCTGTACAAAAACTTTAAACTGGCTAGTTTAGATGGATTGTCTGCCTTAAATGGCCTAAATGGAGATTTAGTCCTCCACACCAACGGATCTTTAACAAGTTTAAGCGGGCTGGATCACATTAATCCAAACACAATTCATCATCTTTATATTAGAACATGTTTTGAACTATCGACTTGCGAAGTGGAAAGTATTTGTAATTACCTCTCCGATTCTACGAATACCGCTACAATTACTGGTAATAAAACAGGCTGTAAGAAAAGAATACAAATCGAACAGGCTTGTAGTGGGGTGGTTGGTGTACAAGACATTTCACCAAGCAACATTAAGATTTTCCCCAATCCAACTACTGGTGTCGTTGAAATTCAAGGTCAAAATTTGCAAGATATAAACGTACAGATGTATGATCCGCTTGGCCGTTTAATTTTGGTTCAAAATTTAGCAAACTCGAACAAGTTGGATCTTCAAGCGCTTCCAAGCGGGATGTATTTGATGAACTTATTTGTGGGTAAGGAATTAAGCCAAAAATGGGTTGTAAAAGAATAGGCTTGTGTTTATTCAGAAGCACACCAAAACAATTGTAGAGCGGACGGTTTTGGATGTCATATTTCGAAAAAGGCGAAGACCTATATTGCAAACAAAGAGAAGACTTTGCAAAGATTACTGGATGTTGAGGATTACAGAACTGACAAAATGCTTCGGGGTTGGGTAAAGAAAAGGATCTTTGAATCTAACGAGGAGGAGTTTCAGCCTATATTTGCGTCGTACGAAACAAAAATAAATACCTAGAAAGAGGGGTTGAGCCGTCTACTATAATATAGGTGTAGTGGATGTTTTTTTACATTTTGATTATTTGCACATGGCAAAGAAGACATTATTGGTTGAAGGTTCGGACATTGCCCTGGTTACAGTTGGGGAGGGGGACTATATTTCCTTGACGGACATTGACCAGAGGTTTGAAGGGGGAGGGAGGCATATCGAGAACTGGATGAGGAACCAGAACACCATCGAGTACCTGGCAACTTGGGAGACCTTGCACAACTCAAATTTTAATTCCATGCAATTACATGGAATTAAAGAACAGGTCGGCTTGAACCGCTTTTTGCTTTCTGCCAAAAAATGGGTGGAAGCGACTGGAGCTATCGGTTTAAAAGCGAGCGCCGGGCGCTACGGCGGGACGTTTGCGCACCCTGATATTGCCTTTCATTTTTGCCTTTGGTTATCGCCGACTTTTCAGTTATACATTTCCAAGGAGTTCCAGAGACTCAAACACCAAGAAGCCCTGGAGAACAAAGAGGCTTTAGATTGGAACCTGAAACGTACACTAGCAAAGGTCAATTACCGCATTCATACTGACGCGGTAAAAATGCACCTGATACCGCCAAGACTTGAGGGGACCAAAAACGAGGGAATCGTATATGCGAGCCAGGCAGATATTTTGAATCTTGCTTTGTTCGGAATGACCGCGAAACAATGGCGTGAGGCAAACCCAGATTTGAAGGGCAATATCAGAGACTATGCAACCGCCGAGCAGTTGCTGGTCATGGTCAATTTGGAGAACCTGAATGCTCATTTCATTAAAGAAGGCTGGACGCCAGACGAGCGCTTGGACAAGCTGAACGAGATTGCTATTCACCAAATGCAGTTGCTTTCTGATCCGAAAACGATACAAGGGTTCAAGCAGTTGGCGGACAAAGGGAGTAATAAAAAGGAACTCTAACAAAAATTGATTTTTTAATTTGTCTTGATACTGTCCTACCCTCCAAAATCCAGTACTAGAACTAAATAGAGAAAGTTATCTTTCATAACTTTCTCTATTTAAATGACCAATTTTCAATCCGGCGCATTTGGCCGTAAAAACCACATTGTAAGTCGTTTTCCAAGGAAGTAATCAAAACCATTATAGCGTGCGGAATGTGCATATATTAGCAGACATTCCGCACGCTATATCGGTTTTAAAAGATGGCGAATTAATTGATTTGCGTAATAAGCTTGGGATCAATCGTTTGCTGGCTTTTTGCGGAAAGGCTGCATAGGAAGCAGTATGCGAGTAGGATTGGGATGTGGGTAAATCTCATTGGGTTTTGGAAGGATGGTTTGGTCGTATGTGATCGGTTATTCAGAATTGTATATCCCTCTGCGGTGATAAAGAAAACAGTTTTGCGGCCGGTTTTATCCAGAAACGCGGGCAAAGGAAAATTGGTTCGCTTGGGGGGATTTATTATTGGGGAGGTTGTTATTGAAATAGTGCAACGCAGCGTTGCACGAATTCCTTGGCGGAGCAACATTACCCTCCTTAACAAACTTTCTGATCCTGAACTTAGGCTTTGATATGCACAAAAAAACAGTAGAATATAGCTTAGACAAAGATATACTTGTGTTTCAAATTGAAACAGAATTGCACAAAAGGCAAGGATCCGCTGTTAACAACTTTGAAGTTGCCCTACCCCCAAGTCCTAAAATATTATTTTGATACTCTAACTTGTAATAACATAAAAATCTGACATTTGCCCTCATTTCGAATCGTCCACTGCTCCTTGTTATATGAAAGTCCGCCACCTGCCTTCAAGTTTGGGTTTTACTGTGTTTTTACAAATACATTCGGCCCTAAAAATCGCGCTACTCCTCACCGCCTTGCTTTGCACCGTGTTTATGCAAGCCCAAACAAACGTTTGGTCGCCGGTACCGCTTGGTAAAAGTCCGGCAAAAGCAGAACTTACGCCTGATCTACCAAACCTGGAAAAAGGCATCCTCCTGCAACTTGATGTAGTAGCCATGCAAAACCTTGGTTTAACTGCCGCTAAAGAAATCAACGATACTCGTCGAAACACAACAATTATTGATTTGCCGCTTCCGGATGGCAGCTTTCAAAAATTTAAAATTTGGGAAAGTCCCTTGATGGAGCCCGAACTGGCAACAAAGTTCCCAGATATTAAAACCTATTTACTTGTGGGCGTAGATGATCCTTTTGCGCGTGGGCGCATGTCAGTAAGCCCGGATGAATTTGGCGCGTTTTTTAATTCTCAACAGTTCGGGCAAGATGTATACATCCGTAAAGCCTTGAAAAATTCCGCCAACATTTACCTCAGTTATTGGGGAAAAAACGACCCCTCCCTTCAACAACCCTTCAACTGCCTGTGGGAAGGTTCGATCGCCCCTATAGATTCTGGACACAAAAAGAACCTGGCACCGGCAAGCCCGAACGAAACAGGCGACGTATTGCGTGTTTTCAGACTGGCTATGACGGTTCCTGGCAAGCTCGCTGAAGACTATGGCTGGACGACAAAAGCGCAGGCCCTCGCGGCTGTTGTTGCGTTTTTAGGTCAATTAGATGTGATTTACGAGCGTGATTTATCTGTTCGTTTTGTCCTGCCTGTCAAGGAGGATCATCTCATTTTTACAAGCGCTGCAACCGACCCTTTCACGGCGTTGGGTGGTGGCGAAGCGGCCAATGAAAATATTGCGGTTGTGAACCAACTCATCGGCCAGGAAGGTTTTGATGTGGGCCTGATCTTTGTCACCGGCGCCTGTTGCGCCGCGGCCAAACCTGTAATTTGCAGCGAAGCCAAGGCGTTCAACTTTAGCGCGTTTTATAGCCTGCGGGTCACGGCCCATGAAATAGGACATCAGTTCGACGCAGACCATACCTGGACCAGTTGCGGACCATCCAACAACGGGCAATTCGGCACCAATGAATACGGTTCCGGCACCACGATCATGTCGTATGCAAACATTTGCGGTATAGATAATATCCTGCCGGTCGGTGATGAAAATTACTTCGGGGTCTACTCACAAATCCAAATGACTAATCACATCAACGCCCAAACATGCTACAAAACACTGGAGACGGGCAATCATATCCCCACTTCGAGCGTGCCAGCGAGCGGTTTTTATATCCCGATTTCAACGCCTTTTGAACTCGTTGGCACTGCAAGCGATGCCGACGGAGATGATCTGAGTTACTCTTGGGAGCAAGTCAACATCCGAAATATTGACTTCACCGCGTCCAATATCTCCATTCAAACACCGCCGACCCCGGCCGACGGCAATGTGCCGATTGCGCGGATTTTCAATCCTTCAACCAGTCCGCGCCGCACCATTCCGCAACTTTCTGATATTTTATCCAACAATTCAACAGTAAACGAACGCCTGCCAACCTACTCCCGCAACATCAAATACCGCATGTTTGTGCGTGACAACCATCCAGGCGGAGGCGGTACAACGCACCAGCAAGTCAGTTTTGAGGTTGATGGTTCGGCCGGGCCTTTCTTAGTCACTTATCCAAACGACTGCGTAACCTGGCAAGCGGGTAGCAGCCAGACCATTACCTGGGATGTGGCAAATACGGACAATGCCAACGTGCATTGCCAAACTGTAAAAATCAGCCTCTCACTCGACGGTGGCTACTACTATGCCCACGTTTTGGCGGCAAACACGCCGAACGACGGCTCGGAAACCATCACCCTGCCTGCCGGAATTTGCTCAAACAAATCCCGAATCAAAATAGAAGCAGCGGACAATATCTTTTTCGATGTTTCCAATGCTGATTTCAACATCGAAACCAACGAGACACCGATTATAAAGGCCAATGCCTTGCAACTTGACGGCATTGACGATCAGGTTGAAATCCAGGATTCGTCCCTTGGCAACTTCGGCACCGGCGATTTTACCCTTGAAATGTGGGCGCAAACAACTGACAGCAACTGCGTACTCATCGGCAAAAGACCAATCTGTAACTGCGATAATTTTTGGAATTTTTTCATTGAAGGAGGGCGACTGAAAGCCGAGTTTTCTACCTCCAATACTTGCAGCAATTACTTGAATGTTGTCGGCACAAGCAACACTTTGGCAAACGGCAACTGGCACCATATCGCCTTCGTGCGCAAAGGCACAGCCCTGCACTTTTACGTCGATGGCGTTTTGGATTTGACCGTATCTTCCAGCCAGGACTTTAACAACCTGGCAAAAATCAGCATCGGGAATATTGTTTGCGGAGGGCTGAATTTCAAAGGTAGCATGGACGAAATCAGAATCTGGAACATCGCCCGAACGGCGATCGAGATCAACGATAAGAAGAACTGTACACTCTTGGGCAACGAGGCTGGTTTGCTCGCCTACTACCCGATGAGCGGTCAGGATTGTGGCGCTTGCTCCGTTGGAACAAGTATTTTTTTAGATAAAACGGCCAATGCCTACCATGGATTAATACAGAACGGCGCTTACAACAGCCTTTCGACCGCCAACATCATCGATTGTCCAAACTGCGCGAATGGCGCCATTGCGATCACCACGAACCCCGCCAACCAATTCGTTTCCATCGGCGAGACAGCCACTTTTACCGTGGTCGCTTCGGGAAACAACCTGTCATACCAATGGTACCGCAGCAGCAACGGCGGTTCAACTTTTGTTGAAATTGACGGCGCAACTGAAAATACCTACAGTTTCAACGTTGCCAGCACCACACAAAATGGCTGGCAATTCAAATGCTTTATCTCAAACGGCTGCGACTTAAAATCTACGCCCCCTGCGACCTTAAATTCGCCTTGCTTGACGCAGGTTTTGAGTGCCATCACCGGCCCGGCGGCGCCTTGCGTTGACAACTACTTCACTTATTTTGTAACACCTAATCCAAACATTGTTTCCTGGTCGTGGACAACGCCGGCCAACTGGTCGGTAACGAATTTTGGAAACATGATTTTTGTAAAGCCAACTGC
>CAIVGO010000306.1 GCA_903905445.1 uncultured Bacteroidota bacterium | reverse complement strand
CCAGGAACGGGATTGTCCGCGCGACTCGCTCAAGGCGCTCAAGTTGCGCTGCTCTTCTGGTGCAACATAATATTCTGGATAGTAATATTTGTTGTGCGGTAGGGTAAAATCAACCCCAAATTGCGAACGGAACTTCAAGCCTTTGAACAAAGCCGCCTCTACGTAAGCATTTCCTACAATTTTGTTGTCGACCAAACGGTAGCCCCGTTGCTCTTCTACCAAACGACCCACATTGCTTGCATCCGATAAATCGGCGCGCGACCAGTTTTCGAGCCGCGGGTCGTAAGCCTGGGTGATGGGGTCAATGGCCATCATTTGGGTCATGATGCCGCTGTAATAGTTTACATCAAACGGTACCCGGTCAGCGTTCATATAATTGGCCGACAAACCCGCGCTCAACCAGTCGGTGAGTTTGAGGTCATTACTAAACGTCAGGAACACCTTATTCAAATAAGTATTCCGAATGACGCCATCCTGTTTGAAATAAGTGCCTGATAACAAAAAGCGGTTTTTTTCGCTGCCGCCGTGCATGGACAGGGTGTAGTTCTGGATGTTTCCGGTTTGGAAAATAATATCCTGCCAGTCGGTGCCTTTGTAATTGCCATCGGCCACAAATTTCAAGCGGGTGTATTCATCGCCTTCCTGATCCAGGGCAATGCCGTCGAGTTGATACGCTTGAAGGCGTTGTTGAGACCATTCGGTCGCGTTCAGCATGTTCATTTTTTTCCATACCTGTTGCGTTCCGGCATAGGTAGAAAACTCAAATTCCGTTTTACCCGTTTTGCCGCGTTTCGTGGTAATGAGTACCACGCCGTTGGCGCCGCGGGAGCCGTAAATCGCCGTAGCAGAAGCATCTTTCAACACTTCGATGGATTGGATGTCATTCGGGTTCAGGTAACTCACATCGCCGGTTTGGAAACCGTCGACCACATACAATGGGTCGCTGTTGTTGATGGTGCCGACCCCGCGTATGCGTATGCGCACACCGCCGCCCGGAGCCCCTGTTTGGGAGGTGACATCTACGCCCGCTGCACGGCCTTGTAGGGCTTGCACAATGTCGGGCGTGGCAACCTGCGTTAGGTCTGCCGCTTTAATTGAGGCTACCGCGCCGGTCAAATCGCTTCTTTTGGTTTGGCCGTAACCAACCACCACAACGTCTTCCAGCAAAAGCGTTTCGGCGCTGAGTATTATGGCAATCGTGGCTTCGGTTCCCACAGTTACCTCTTTCGAGGCATAACCTGTATAAGAGAACCGCAGCACATCGCCTTTGCTGGCGCGTATGTTAAATACGCCCGCAGCATCCGTTATAGCGCCGTTGGAAGGTGTGTTGTTATTCCGGATGGTTACGCCAATTAAGGGAGCGCCGTCATCGCCTGCAACCGTTCCGGAAACCGATTGGGCTTGTACTTCAAATGCTGCGATAAGGAGCGCACATGCGACCCACAACATTTTTAGTTTTGATGTAAAATTTTGCAATTTCATACGAAAATGAATTTTTTAGTGATTGAAATCTGCTTTCGCAAAACATTCAGCAAGGTTTCGATGATTTCTTGCTTTTAGTGAGCGACAATCTGAACAAAAAGCGGGGGTAAATCTTACACACACCCTAAAAACGGGAAAAAATTTGGGGTTTGTTACAAATGCCCCCGCTTTCATACACGATTACCGCCCATCCCACAAAGGAAATTTGGATTTCTTTGTGCGTGTTTATTTCCCCAGAAAAACTGCTCATCTTTTCAATCACTGCTATCAATATGATGCGTTTGTTTTTTGGATGGATATTCGTGCTCGGGTCACTACCATTATTGTGGGCACAACAACAGCCTTTTGTTCGGGTAGCGGATGGGCATTTTGTGGAGGGTGACCGAACGTATCGGTTCCTGGGCACGAATTTGTGGTATGCCATGAATTTGGGTGCCGCTTCTGAAAGTGATCGCGCGCGCCTCGTACGCGAACTGGATCGGTTGCAAGCCATGGGCGTACAAAACATCCGACTCATGGCAGCCACAGAAGGT
>CAIVGO010000305.1 GCA_903905445.1 uncultured Bacteroidota bacterium | reverse complement strand
TGTACGCATGCCTTCTGTATGGTCATTGCCCATACGAACCGTGTTGAAATGCGGCAGCGCATTTTTCGCCACCAGCGAATCAAACTCTTGTTTCCATTGTCCGAATCGAGTGGTATCCTTCACACCGGTGTTCCAGCCAGTATAATAAGGGCAATAATGGCCTTCCAACGCAGGAATATTGGCTTTAACGTCGGCAAACTCGCCATACGTACGGTACGTAATGCCCGCACGTTTGCAATGATCCCAAATAAATCCGTTTTTGGGCCATGCCGTCGGATTTTGACCTTCATATACATATTTGCCTCCGCGGCGGCCATAACTGGTCACCCAGTTTTTTTCTGTGTAATCGTTGGCGTAAGCGGCCATGCTCCAGTTGTGTCCATCTGCGCTGACTTCCGCATTTACATAAAAATTGTCGAGCAACACATATTCCCGCGCAATTGCGTGCTGGTTGGGCGTAATTTTTTCCGGAAAAATACACAAACTCGAATCCCCATTGCCTTCCGGCATATCTCCGTGCACCTGGTCGTAGGTACGGTTTTCTTTAATGACGTAAAACACATATTTAATAGGAGATGATTCGCCTATTTTACGCGGAATGGGGTTGCCCGCTTCGCCATCAGCCATTTGCTCCCGCGCTTTTGTATAAGGTGTGTTTTGGTACACCTGGCGGGAATATTCGGCCAATTCCTTTGCATTCGGTGTTTCAATGATGCTCAGGGTGCCTTTCATCAAATTGCCGATGTACTGAATTTTCATCAGCGTTTCTTTATCGCCTTTTTGGTAGGCAACATTGTGCACTTTGTTCACCGGGTTTGGACCATCGGGGTTTGCAAACGACGAAAATCCTTTACCATTGGCGACAAAGATGTTTTTGCCTAAAACCCGCACGCTGGTTGGGTACCAGCCGGTTGGAATGAAACCGATTGCCTGGCTGCTTTTACGATTGGAAACATCAAACACCGCAAGACAATTGTTATCTGCATTAGCGACATAGAGCGTTTTTTCATCAGGCGACAGGGCGACACTGTTGGACGTTGAACCGGTTGGTGCTTCTGGATATAAGGTAGCAACGAGGGTTTCGACAGTTTTCCCGGCTTTCAAATCAACGATGCTCACCGCGTTATCATCTGAGCAGGCAACATAGGCAAAATCGCCATTTTTGGTGAGTATCAGGTCGTTTGGACTATCTCCTACCTGGATGCGTGCACGTACCGCACGGGTTTCCGTATTCCACACAATCAGTTCGTTTCCGCCCCAATGGGTGATGTATAAGTCTTTTTTATTGGGAGAAAGCACGCAGGTAAACAGTTCTTTACCCAAAGAATCCTGTTTCAGGATGGCTTTGGTTTTGGTATCCACCACATATAGGCTATTGTTTTCTTTGGTCACCACGTACATCAAATTGCGGGCATCATCCAGGCAAAGTCCGGTTGGTGAAATCCGATTGGGCCAAGGCGCTCCCAAGTTGATGGTATCCACCAATTGAAGTTGATTTTTTTCAACTTTGTAGCGCAAAACATCATTTTTGTTGCCGCCCGATACATACAAGGTTTTATCATCAGCCGCAAAAGCAAGTCCAAGGTATGCGCTCGGAAGTTCGAGGTTGTGCAACAGTGTTCCCTTTTTGGCGTCAATCAATTGCAAAGAATGAACTCCTTGACCATTGTTGGTGACCGCAATCATTTTCTGATTGGGGCTGATGGCCATGTTCATCGGTAAGTCGCCCAAGGGAATAGAACGTCCAGCAGGGCTGAGCGACCAGCCATTGGGCAGCATAACGGTTTGGTTATTCGATTTTCCAGGCAATTGTGCGTGGAGGAAAAAGGGGGCAAGTAGGATGGCCCCAAGGAAGCAAATGCAGTACTTTAGCATATCAAATTGTGATTTTGGCTAAGGTCTGCGAAAACTTGAACCTGACAGGCGGAACCTGTTTTAAGTTTAAGTAAAGGTTGTGATTTTACTTAATTTCGACCACCACTTTCCCCATCGTTTTTCCGGTTTGAAACAACAGGATTGCTTCCGGCAATTTGTCAAAAGAAAACCGATGTCCAACATGCGGCGGCGTAAGTTGCAGGGCATCCAGTTCTTGTAAAAGGCTGCGCATCAATTCAATGCGTTCGTACAACCAGATCAGGTTAAAGCCCAGTACGCCCGTATTTTTTTCCACCATTTTTTGCGGATCCAGTTTAGGGCGGGTGAGGAATTGGTATAACAGGTGGAAATAATTGGGTTTGTTGCCCGGACTGGCATACCGCGCCGATCCGAATACGACGATGCGGCCCATCGGCTCCAGCAGGCGCAAGGGTATTTTAAAATAATCGCCGCCCACACTGTCCATCACCAGTTCGAGGGGTCGGCCATCGAGTGCGTTGCGCAAATCTTGTTCAAAATTGGGTCCGCGTACAATGATTTGGTCATACCCTTGTTCCAGGCCGAATGCTTTTTTGCGATCACTTCCGATCGTTCCGATTGTATAACAACCGTAGGCTTTGGCTACTTTGAGTGCTTGCAGCCCCACCCCACCAACTGCACTGTGGATCAGTACCGTCATGCCTTTTTGTAAATTTCCGAGGGTCGCCATGCCATAATAGGCGGTTAAGGTTTGTACTAGATAGGCTGCGGCCGTGGCGTCATCCCATGCTTCGGGCACGGGCAGTACATAACGCGCGTCGATATTCAGGTGGGTCGTGTAAGCACCGAAGCGGGTAATGCCCATCACGCGGTCGCCCACGCGCACGCTCGTAACGCCCTCCCCTACCGCATCAATGCGCCCGGCATATTCCAGTCCGGGGGTAAATTCTCCTTTCGGGGTAGCGCCATATAAGCCCCAAATGGCAAAAATATCGGCAAAATTGAGTCCAATCGCAGTGACGGCCACCCGTACTTCGCCCGGTTTGGGTGCAGTGGGTTCAAAATCCTGGCATTTCATATTGCGCAGATCGCCTGCAGTGAGGGTGTATTTTTGTGCGTTGGACATGTGT
>CAIVGO010000304.1 GCA_903905445.1 uncultured Bacteroidota bacterium | reverse complement strand
CGTTTCGATCCGGCTTTGGCCGAATTAGTTCTTCCATTTACCGCAAAACTACTTGGACTAAAACATGCATGAAGCAACTTTGAAACGCTGGCGCCTAATCCTGGGCGGTGATGAAGCCGATGGTACGGATGTAAAACTTTCCGGCGATGAAGCAGGCATGGATGCCGCGCTTGATGCACTCTACGAATTTGAGCGTAAGCAAAAATTTGATTATCCTGGCGAAAAAGGGCAGGGCGGTAGCGAACGTTCTCAACCCAACATCGCGCGGTGGCTGGGCGATATTCGGCGTTATTTCCCGCAATCGGTAGTACAAGTGATTCAAAATGACGCACTTAAACAACCAGAACTTCAGCGCAAACTGATGTTTGAACCTGAAATATTGGAGCAAACCACCCCGGATGTGCACTTGGTGGCTACTTTACTCGAATTGGGCACCATGATTCCATCTAAAACCAAGGATACTGCACGCCGGGTAGTGCAAAAAGTGGTGGACGATTTGATGCAAAAATTGGAACAAAAAACGATTCAAGCCATCACGGGCGCATTGCACCGAAGCACGCGCAACCGCCGCCCGCGCATACAAGAAATGGATTGGAATACCACGATCCGGAAAAACTTGAAACACTATCAGCCAGAATTCAAAACCATCATTCCTGAACAACGTTTCGGCTTTGGAAGAAAGAACCGCAAGTCATTGAAAGACATAGTTTTATGTGTCGATCAAAGCGGCTCCATGGGTACATCTGTGGTATATTCGGGTATTTTTGGCGCTGTATTGGCCACCATACCAACGGTTAAAACACAAATGGTCGTTTTTGATACAGCCGTTGTTGACCTTACCGAGGAACTAAAAGACCCAGTAGATTTATTGTTTGGCGTGCAATTGGGTGGCGGAACCGATATTAATTTGGCCTTAAAATACTGCCAGTCTATCGTAACCAAGCCGAATGACACCATTTTGGTGATGATTACCGATTTGTACGAGGGTGGAAACGAACGGGAAATGCGGCAGCGCATGCAGGATATCACCGAAGCGGGCATTCAATTGATCGTCCTATTGGCTTTAAATGACGACGGGTCACCTTCTTTCGACCGAAACAACGCCCATTTTTTAGCAAAATTGGGCGTGCCGGTCTTTGCCTGCACGCCCGATCTGTTTCCAGATTTAATGTCTGCCGCAATTTCGCGACAAGACCTTCACCAATGGGCTGGTGAAAACGAAGTGGTACTTAAAGGCGCTTAGCCCTTTATTTCTTTGGCGACAACTTTTCTTTTTGAAACTGCATCACTTGCTCCATCACTTTGCTTAGTTCTTCCGCACCAATGCGCTTCATCAGAATTTCGTGTTTGCGATCGAGGATAAAAATTTGTGGGGTGGTGCGTATATCGTACAACTGCTTGAACTTGCTTTGTAAATACGGGTCAAACGTATTCAGGAACAAGAAATCGCTAAATCCCTTTTCTTCCACACTTTTCCAGCAATCACCCGATTTTTCACCTACCGCTGTACATAGTGCAAACACCTTAACGCCCCGGTCTTTGAACTTGGTTGCAAATTCTACCATCGACGGTGCTGCTTTTTTACAATGGCTGCATTCTGGATCCCAAAAGAACAACACTGTATAATCAGCATCTACATCCCACAAACTAACAGGCTGATTTTCCTTGTTCTTTACGGTAATATTGGGTGCGATTTTGCCAATTAAAATAGGTTCCAAGCGGGCTGCATTGTCGCATATTTTATCCAAATCTTCCTTTTTCGACCAAGGGGCCTGGCCTTTACAGTAATATTCTTTGGCCAAGTGTACATAACAGGCATCAAAACCCACAATATTGGATTTGGCGTAATAGTTCAGGAAATGAATCAGGTAATACTTGTAACTCTCCTTGGAGTCTTTCATTTTAGAAAGAATCAAATCCATCGCAACATTCACACTATCAGGATGTTGTGGCGTTACTTTTGTAACATACTGGTCAATTTTTGAATGCAAAACAGGGCTGCGCAAGAGGGTAGGGTCTGCTACATCTAAATTATCAAAATAGTGGGCCCGGTACCAATAATAACGTTTTGCCTGCACATCACGCTCTAGTCCTTTGAATTCTGGAGGCTCTGGATCAATAGAAGCCCTTACAATTTTGGCAGAAATACTATTGGGATGTTTTGCCAATAAGTCTTGTTGCTGTTTTTTTACCAGTTTATCAATGTCCGTCAACTTATTCGCAAGTTTCAAAGAGTCATTGGGTTGGTTTTTCAAACGGCCCATTTGCGCACGCAAGGAGTCTGCTTCTGGCCGGAACTTGCTGAGCGATTGCAAATAGGTGTAAAACAATTCGTTATCCTCCGAACCCTTCACCTTCATTTTAGTGACACCATCTTTGGCATCCGTTTGAATGGTAAAAACCTGATCATCGGCAGGCATCATCAATTGTATAAAATTATTGTCGGGTTTGAGTACCAAAAGATACACACCGCTGGGCAACAAGGTGTCGGCCTTAAAAACAAAGTAACCATCTGCATCCGCTTGCACGGTGTCTTTTACATATTGCTTTTCACCGTAGTGAAAACCCAAAACCAAATCCTTTTCGGGATAATTATCGAGTTTTACCCGAAAATTATGCCCTTTCTGGGCATAGCCAACAAAAGTGGTGCTCAGTAAAAAAAACAAAAACAGCGTATTACGTAGCATTTTAAAAAGGTTTTAATGATAAATCCAAAAGACGGTGCAAATATGAGTAGCGCTGCCCTGCCAAATTGGACTTTGGGTAATTGTTAACAATTGCGGCTTATTGCAGGTTATATTGTTTTATTTTGCGATACAGGGTACGTTCCGAAATTTTCAATTCCTCGGCAGCTTCTTTTCGCCGGCCATTGTATTTTTTCAGTGCCCGCCGTATGGCTTCCTTCTCAATTTCATCCATCGCTAAGGGCGCATCCTCCACTTCGGTTTTCGTAAAACTATTATTGGCCTTGCCCTGTTCAATAATAATCGGTGTGATTTTCCCAGTGTCAAGCGAAGGATAATACTGCTCATTGCGCTCCTCTTCAAAAACGGGTGCGGAATTCTGCTCCCGCTCACCATGGTTAAAACCCAAATTGGGATGATTTTGCTGGAGTTGACGCACAGAACCCAGGTCGGGCATGCGTAAATTGTTGCTTTTTACCAATTCGTAAATCAATGATTTAAGATCGTTTAGGTCGTTTTTCATATCGAACAACACCTTGTACAACAATTCCCGTTCCTGAAAATCACCATTACCGTTACTTTGCCCGTTGGCACCAAGGGGGACCGGCAAGGGCCGATTGAGCATCACCGGCATTTGACGTTGTACTTCTTCCACTGTTATCAAGCGATTTTCGGAAAGCACCGATAATTGCTCTGCTACATTTTTCAATTCTCGAATATTCCCTGGCCATCGGTAATTTTCAAACACCAAGGAGGCGCGTTCGTCCAATTTGACCGGCTGCATGCGGTATTTTTCGGCGAAATCGTGGGTAAATTTGCGAAACAACAAGGCAATATCCTCCCGACGCTCATGTAAAGCGGGTACTTTGATCGGAACGGTACTCAGCCGGTAGTACAAATCTTCCCGAAATTTTCCTTTACGCACCCGCTCCAGCAAATCCACATTGGTTGCTGCAATCACCCGCACATCCGTTTTTTGGGTTTTCGAGGCACCTACCCGAATAAACTCACCCGATTCGAGTACCCGCAACAGAAAAGCCTGGGTATCAAGGGGTAACTCGGCTATTTCATCCAAAAAAATAGTACCGCCACTTACGGTTTCAAAATAACCTTTGCGATCACCTACCGCACCCGTAAAAGAACCCTTCTCGTGGCCAAACAACTCGGAATTGATGGTACCTTCCGGAATAGCCCCGCAGTTGACTGCGATAAAATCATTGTGTTTACGCGCACTCAACGCGTGTATGATTTTGGAAAACACCTCCTTTCCCACACCACTCTCGCCCGTAATAAGCACAGTCAGGTCGGTAGGCGCTACCCTGGTTGCTGTTTCCAGGGCAGCGTCTAACAAACTTGAATTTCCAACGATCCCAAAACGGGCCTTGATACTTTGTAAATGGTTACTCATTTTTTTTATTTAATGCCTTGATCCACAGGCGCTTTTGCTTTTTTAGGCCGCCAGCCTATTCCTAAACGGAGCATCATACCATCAAACATGCTAAAATCGAATGTTTTGGTTGTCTGTTGTTGTTCGGTCAAAGCAGGATTTTTGTAATCACGTATTTCATACTGGTATCTTAACAACGGCAGTTTTAAAGAACAATCAAAAATAAAACGCCTGTTTTCACGATATATAATTCGTGGACTAATCCCCAAATTAATACCCATCTGTTGAAAAGACTGGTCGAAATCAATGCTGCGTATCGGATTTGAAAAACGGAATTGTTGGTAAACTGGGTTCATGAAAACAGACATGAAAAACGCATTCCGGTTTTTAGATGGATCACATACTGGTCCGATGTTGAAGCCATATTCCATGGTAAGCCCAAGATCAATACTTGACATTTTACCAAGTGTGCTGCTTGAAACGGAATCTTGATAAGCAGAATACACATCAATTTTGGGTTGAATAACGCCTGAAACACTCATTTCCCATAATCGTTGGCTGGGCGAAATACGTAAGACAGCGAGTGAAAAATTGTTAGTGAACTGGGTAGTTTGCTGGACGGAAATCCGATTTGCCAAAGCAGTTGGTTGTTCAATATTTGGCAATCTTTTGTACCCATTTTCAAGACTAAATTTAATCCAAGTGCCTTGCGCTTGCATAAAAGTGGCACAAACACTAAAAAGAACAAATAAAATTGCAGTTTTTTTCATGATGATAAAGTTTTGTTTGTTGTAATTGGTTCCATAACTGGATGAATTATCAACAAAAAACGTTGCCTTACTGCATTTTAAAGTCTTGTTAAAATCGATTGTGCGCGTAATTTTTGTTAAAATACTACTCAGCGTTTACCGTCTTTTTCCGAAATGGAATTTTCCATGCCAATCCCACCCGCAATGCCAAACTTGAAGTCAGGAAATCCAGTTCAAAAACCTCGGATGATTGCTGCCTAGGCGTTAAAGCCGGATTTTCTAAAGACCTACTATTTAGTTGAACTGAAAGCAAACCGAGTTTTGCGCTCAAATCAAGTAAAAAATGATGTCCCAAAGGCTGTAAAACACGTGGCGTAAAGCCAAAACTACAGCCTTTCAGACGATTTTGGGCTGGGAAATCTATACTGCGGACAGGATTGAAAAAATTCAGTTCCTGGTAGTATGGATTTAAAAAAAGTACCACCCAAAAGGAGCGGCCAACATCGAGTGGGTTTTTTATGTTACTTATTTTAAACCCGTATTCCAACATTAAACTAATGAACTTTTTATTGACGTTTCCGGCTAGAATGCTGTAACCGGTGGTATCAACAAATTCAGCCAACAAATTTAAATTCTTTGATTTTGAAGCGGTTATACCCACCTCAAACAAAGAACTTTCCGAAAAAAAGTGCATCATGGAAAATGAAACCCGCTGCACGTTTTCATTTTTTAAACCAAATCCGATCGGCCTGCTTGTTACTGATTTGAAATGTCCATAGCGTTGGTCGCGCCCAAACTCCAAATTGCCTTTTACCCAAGTTGATTGCGCATACAAGGGCATTGAAAAACAGTAAAAAAAGAGGATGAAAAGGGTTAATCGATTCATTTT
>CAIVGO010000303.1 GCA_903905445.1 uncultured Bacteroidota bacterium | reverse complement strand
GCAGGCGCCGTTCGGGTAGGTCCCAATCCGGGTTCGTCCGAATGGTACACTTCTCCAGTCAATGGTTTGCAAGCGGCCCAGTATGACGACCGTTTTTGCTTTTACTTTGATAATTCGCATTTTCAATACAACAACAACGGCGGCACGGTCGATCCATTCAATGGCTATATCGTGGTTCCGTTTAATGCACCAAGCGACCTTACCTGGTTTATTTCCAAAGGCTCGGGTGGTGCTGGCGCCGATCAAATCGTATTGCCAGCGGGTGCCTTTTTGGGTGTGATGGACTCTGGTCCGGTGTACGATATTGTTTCCTTGAATGAAAACGAAATGGTATTACGCAGTAAAATTTTGAATGGAACAGGTTGGTTCGACCTCACATTTGTGAAAAACTAAGCATGCGAACGTGTTTTTATACTCACTTGAGGATAGCAGCAGGCTTCGGCCTGCTGCTTGTTTTCGTTCAATGCAGCAAGCAAATTGCGCAGGAAAAGGCTGCTAAAAATCTGGTTTGGAGTGACGAATTTAATTACACAGGCTTGCCGGATTCGACAAAATGGAGTTACGACGAAGGAAATGGCTGCGAAAGGCCATCCGGTTGTGGATGGGGCAACAATGAATTGCAATACTACACCGCGCACCGAAAAGAAAATGCCCGGGTAGAAAACGGACACCTTATTGTAGAGGCGCGTCGGGAATCATGGAAAGATCGCTCCTATACTTCGGCACGCTTGGTCACCAAAAACAAAGGCGACTGGCAATATGGACGTATCGAAGTGCGGGCCAAACTACCCATCACCTTGGGCTCCTGGTCGGCAATTTGGATGTTACCTACTCAACATGTACACGGCGGCTGGCCTGCAGATGGCGAAATTGACATCATGGAATATGTTGGGTATATCCCGGATACCATTTACGGAACCGTGCATACCGATGCATTTAATGGCATGAAAGGCACCCAAAAAACGGGAAGTATGTTTTTTGGAAAGAACGCCCAGGATTTTCACCTGTACGCACTGGATTGGTATCCCGATCGGATCGATTTTTGGGTAGACAATACGATGTATCATCGGTTTAAAAACGAACATAAAACCAACGCTGAGTGGCCATTTGACAAAGCATTTCACCTTATTTTGAATATGGCGGTGGGCGGCAATTGGGGCGGTAAAAAGGGCGTAGATGAAAAGCATTGGCCTCAACAAATGCTGGTAGATTATGTTCGAGTGTATAAATAATCGCATTTCATTTAGCAAAAATCATTCAAATGAATATCAAAAAGAATCTACCGCTCTTTTTGGCGCTTGCTCTTTTCACCTTTTCGTGCAAAAAAGACGAACCAGCGCCCAATAATCAACCCAGCATCACCATTTCCATCGCAGATGCCACCCTGGCAGAAGGCGATGTATCGGGCACCGCGCTGGTTTTTAAAGTGACGCTCAACCAGGCCGCCACTTCCAACATCATTTTGGATTACGCGACCCTCAACGGCAGTGCTGCAGCTGGACAGGATTATGTGGCCAAAACTGACGGTCAACTTATTTTTAGTGTAGGTGAAACCGAAAAAAACATCTCCATCGCGCTGATCAGCGATAAGGTGAAGGAAAGCGACGAAACGTTTGAGGTTTTGCTGCTCAACCCGGTAGGCGCAACACTCTCCCGTGCGCGTGCGACCGGAAAAATCCTGAACGACGACAACAGCAATCAATTGGTGATTCCGACCACCGGATACACCACGCCGCTTACTTATCCGGGCTTAAACTTGGTATGGAGCGACGAATTTGAAGGCACCGCGCTGAATACGGCTGCCTGGACCTTCGAAACAGGGGCCAGCGGCTGGGGCAACAACGAATTGCAAAATTACCGCCCCGACAATACTTCGCTGGTAAGTGGCAACCTCGTCATCGAAGCCCGCCAGGAAAATGTGGGCGGCGCTGCTTATACCTCGTCCCGCATCGTCACCAAGGGCAAAAAAGAATTCAAATTTGGCCGCATCGATATTCGTGCAGCCCTGCCTACCGGTAAAGGAATCTGGCCAGCGCTGTGGATGCTGGGTAGCAACATCGATCAGGTTTCCTGGCCCGCTTGCGGTGAAATTGACATCATGGAACTGATCGGCAGCATTCCAAACCAAGTGAATGGAACCATCCATTTTGGCGCCAATACAGCCGATCATAAGTTTACAGGAACTACGTATACCCTTACTGGAAATACGCCTTTCAGCGATGCCTTTCACGTTTTCTCCCTGCTTTGGGAACAAAATCGCATTCGTTGGTACGTGGATGATGTGCTTTATTACGAAATCACACCAGCAACCTTGAATGGTTCGGCTTATCCATTTAATGCGCCGCAGTTTTTCATTTTTAACGTAGCCGTTGGCGGAAACTGGCCAGGCAGTCCCGATGCAACCACTTCTTTTCCGCAACGTATGATTGTGGATTATGTACGGGTGTTTCAATAATGGATTTGATAAACCACATAACCCACCCATTCTTTCAGGAGCAATTCCCATTTAAACAGGGCGCTCCAACTGGGTTCCAGCCATTTGAACGGGTTGCCGTCGCTGTTTTCCGATAAAAAATCGGTGCCAAACGGCGCACAAGCGATGCCAACCCGTTCAAAACACGGCTGCGCACGGCGCATATGCCAGGCTGAAGTTATTATTAAACAACGCGCGCCGGGCAGCACACGGTCGATTATTTCTTTCGAAAACAAGGCATTTTCTCGGGTGTTCCGCGAACGGTCTTCCACCAGAATAGCACTGTCTGGAATGCCAATTTTCAACAAGTAATCGCGCACCAGCGGCGCTTCCGAACGCTCGCGCCCCACCAGTTTTCCTGCCCCACCGCTCAATAAAATCCGCTTTATTTTCCCCATTTTATACAACTGCAAGGTGGTGGTAAGCCGGTCCGAAAGGAAAAAAGACACCTGCCCCTTGGGCGTATTGCGGTTCACTTTGGAATACCCGCCCAACAAAATCCCGATATCATACGGGTATTCAATGTCTTCTGGACTATACCGCGCCGTTTCCCATTTTTTGGCCAACGCATTGATGATCCATTGGTTGCTGAACAACACCAAAACCAACAGCATCCAACGAAAACGCCGCATTTTGCGCTGTTTTTCGCGGGTAAACAGCGCCGCAATCCCAATAAAAAGGATGATGTTCAAGGGTTTCAGGAAAATGGCCAACAGTTTGGAAAAGAGGAAAAACATGATTTAATTTTTTGATAAAAGGCGTATTTACACGAATTGAAGATAATTTTCGGAAATTTACAGCGCTTAAAGCACATGCTACGGGTAAATAAGGGCTAAAGCCATAAAATTTATCCCCCAAAGCACTAATCCAATCAGCGCCCAAACGATTTACTAACCACGTTTTGCTATGAAAAACAAGCGTTTTGTTGCCCTTTTTTGCCTGCTTCTCTGCCTTTCCTTTTCCCTGCAGGCACAACTTACCATCAAAGTCACGTCTATTCCAATCAATACACCCGCAGGCGCCAGTATCTACATCGCGGGCAATTTTAACAACTGGAATGCCTCCGACCCCACCAAAATTCTGACCAAATCTGGCACCGAATACAGCATTACCATCAATCCGGCCCCAGGCACACTGGAGTTTAAGTTTACCCGTGGTTCCTGGCCAACTGTTGAAGGCAATGCGGCGGGCACTTATTTACCCAACCGTACTTTCAATTACACCGGCGGCACACAAACGCTTAATTTGACCATTTTGAGTTGGGAAGACCTGG
>CAIVGO010000302.1 GCA_903905445.1 uncultured Bacteroidota bacterium | reverse complement strand
GTGGCAGGTTTGATCGGTTTGGTAGCACCCTTATTGATGGTTACCCAAAACTGGGACGACCACAGCCGCGCCAAACAGTATGCCAGCCGCGATTATGCACGCAACTTCCTCGAATCTTGCGAGCCCAACGCCATCATTTTCACCTATGGCGATAATGATACCTACCCGCTGTGGTATTGTCAGGAAACGGAAGGCATTCGTACAGATGTACGGGTGGTAAACCTTTCCCTGATTGCCGTAGACTGGTACATTGGCCAGTTGCGTCGGGCGGTAAATAACTCCCCGGCCATTGAAATGAGCATCCCGCAAGAAAAGATTCAAGGCTTTAAACGGGTACAAATTCCTTACGGCGGCGGTCAAGGCCCTGAAAAGGAAATGAGCCTCGATCAGGTGATGAAATTCCTGGGCGAAGACCATCCACAGCAACAAGGCAGTGGACGTGGCTTTGATACCTACCTGCCTACGCGCAAAATGTTTATTCCGGTAAATAAAGAAGCGGGTATTGCCAATAAAATCCTTTCGCCGAATGATAGCACCATTGTGGACACCATTCACTTTAATATTGGGGAGAAAAAGACCTATATTATTAAAGACGATTTGGCCATCATGGACATCATTGCTTCCAATATTTGGAAACGCCCCATTTACTGGGCCGTTACCTGCCGCGATGAAAAACTCCTGGGCTTACAAGATTACCTCCAATTGGAAGGCCTCGGTTTGCGTTTGATTGCTTCTAAAAACAAAAGCAATACCGAAAGTTATGGCATCATCGGTTGCGGCCGGGTGGATACAGATTTGGCTTACCGCAACATCATGGAAAAGTGGACTTGGGGTAACTTTGATAAAGAGCGCCTGTACGTAGACCGCTCATACCTGCCAAGCCTCCAAACCATGCGTGTGACCATGATTCGGGTAGCCCGCCAATTGGTGTTTGAAAAACAAAACGAAAAAGCCATGGCACTGGCCGATCGCTATTTTGAAGCATTCCCGCAATACAACTTCAACTACGATCAGTTTACCGCCTTTATGGCCGATATTTATGCTCGGGCCGGCAACAAGGAAAAGGCAGCAGCCAAAATCCGCGAAATTGCCAAAACGATCGAACAACAGTTGCGTTTTGTTAAATCACAAACGCCTACGTTCCAACGTGGCTACCAGCAAGACGGACAGTATGCCATGGGTACGGCACAAACCATCCTGCGTATTGCAGAAGATATGGACGACAAGGCCCTGCTGAAAGAATTGGAAGATCAATTTACACCTTATATTCCAAACCAGAATGCGCCGAACAGCCTCCCAGGCTTTAGGCAGTAATTGGAAAGGTGGGTTGAAATATGAATTATCCCGAATTTTGGTGAAAACTAAAATTCGGGATTTTTTTATATATGATTGAACACCCAGCAAAGCGGAAACATTTGGGTAAGATATTCGACCTCTTGCGAGGTCGTGCGGAAAAAATACCATTTGGCGTGCTACAAATATTTGACCTCCAAGGAGGTCAGTGGTCAGTGCCTTGCCTTTGAGATTCCAGGAAATGGTTTTAAATCAATAAATCATTGGGCAACGCGACGACCTCGCGAGCGGTCGAACATTTGTAGAAAAGATACAATGTCCGAAACCACGCACGACTTCGGAGAAGTCGAGCATTTGTAGAAAAGATACAATGTCCGAACCCGCTTACGACTTCGGAGAAGTCGCACATTTGTAGGCCTAACAAAAGGAACAGCGCCATTCCGAATTTAGTTTTCACCAAAATTCGGGATGATGCAGGTTTTAATTAGATATCAAAACCTTTACCGGCGCAATGGGTAGTCCTGGAAAAGCCAGCCAATAAGCACCCGGCGCCAATGGAGCAATATCCATCATTACCTGATTAAGGCCTGGCGTGAGGAGCATCGAATTTTCCTGCACCACCCGGCCCAGCGCATCAATCCATTGCGCGCGCACCGTTTGTTCGGTAGATACCTGAAGTTCCGCCACAACCGTTTGCCTGGCTGGATTCGGATATAGCAATACCTTATCTTCTAGCGTGGCAAGATCGGCAGCATCTTCATCGCGGAAAATATTTCCAGCCGAACGATAGAAAAAAGTATTCATTCCCTGCGCTGCCAGGGTGCCTCCTGTGGCCACATAATAGCCGCCAAACTTGTGCATGATCGGCGTAACATTGTAACCCGTAATACCCAAATCGAGGGAATCAAGCACAATTCCTTGCAAGTTGAGGCGGTACACTTTGCTATTGCCCGATTCGGCACCCGCAAACAGGATATTTTTCGAATTGGGCAAATAGGTACAGGAAAAACCCTCGCTGTAGTCAAACCCGGTATTTTTATCATTGTAAAAATTTGTCCAGTGCACCTGACCAGATTCGTCCCATAACGCGGCATAATAAGCAGAGTACAAGGTGGTTACCTGATCGCTGTACACATTGCCCGCCAGTACAAACTGACCGTTGGCGGTAGGCACCAGGTCATTTACAGCGAAAAATGAATATCCTTCGCCAAATTTATAATTAGGGTCGTCGATCACCTTATTCCATATCGTCAGACCATTTGATGTTCGAATTTTTGAAACACTGTTGCCTGCTAATACCAAAAAAGCGCCGCCACCCTGGGTGATGTACATGCGTTTGGGGCTGGAGGCTGGATAGTTGTTTTTCCAGACAATCTCGCCATTGTCCGAAAGGCGCATCGCCACCAGGGCACCCAAAGCGGGCGACGGACCGACCACGATGTACCCGCCTTCGGGCAAAGGTGCGATGTCAGAAAAATAAGCAACACCTGGAATTTTTTTGCTCCAAAGTTCCATTCCTGCCGAATTTAGCCGCAGCAAATAGCCTTGATTGGCGCTTCCAGCCGCCAAAAGCCAGCCGCCATCGGGCATTTGAAGTACCCCACGTCCCATCGACTCAGAGGTAGTTGCCGTACCATAATATTTCAGGCTCAGTTGATTGCCCAGTGGGTCGACCTGAAGCATAAACAGGTCTTGCAGGGAAGTACTGTTGTTTTGGAATCCATAGCCAAACAGGGTGTAACCGGATGCACCGGGAAACACGGCGCGCCCTACATCATATCCATTGGAAACCGGATAGTTTTTTTGAATAATGCCCGTGTTTTGAGCCGATAAAAACAAAGGGAAAAGTACGAGAAGTAAAAAGTGTTGTTTTTTCATTGGGTGTTATTTTTAAATACGGAATTTGCTTTAAAATTACGGGAATCGATACCTTAGTTAAAATCTAAATGGCTTTTTGTCGGACGCATGTCTAATAGGCTGGTTGCAGAAGACATTAAAATATAGCAAATAGCATACAAAACACCATATTAGCGCCCGATGTAAAATAAGTTTACCGTAACATTACCCTTATCCTAAAATTTTAAAAATCGCACAATGAAAATTTTTACATCCCTATTACTTGCCTTGTTTGCTTTCGCCCCGCTTGCTTTCACGCAGGCGACCTTTTCCCTGACACCGCAAAATGTGAGTGTGGTGGTAGCAGATTCGACCAAAGACGCTGAAGCAATCAACACCATCCAGAACCTTCAGAACGTTTCAAAAACAATTCGCTGGACCCGTACGGTCATTTGCATTGATCCGAATAATGGTTTGACCCAAATTTGTGATTTGGTTACCTGCTATTTTGCAACGGTTTCTACGCGGACGTTTACCCTGGCCGCTTCGGCAAGCGGCCCGATCATCACACACTTTCTGAAAGACGCTGGCGTACCCGGTTCGGCCATCATAGCACTGCACTTTGAAAATGTAGCCAACCCGGCGGATAGTGTTACCAGTATTTATACCTTCAATGCCTGCGGTGTTTCTGGCACGGCGGAGCAACTTCCAGAAGCAAACGTACAGTTGTTTCCGAATCCGGTTACTGAATATTTTACCCTGCAAAACGCGGATGCTGTGGCTAATATCCGTGTTTATGCGACAGATGGACGGCAGGTTGCCAATTTTGAAGCAACACCGGGCGCGCAATATCCACTCACGGCCCTGACCGCAGGGAACTATTATGTTGCGCTCCTGGACCAATACCAGCGGGTGTTCCAGGCGCTGCAAATTGAGAAGCGATAAGGGTAAGGTCGGAAGCGGTTCCCGACGCTTCCGACCTTGTCATTTACCGTAAACAGATACCCAACGGTCGAGAATTTAAAAGCAACTTATACGCAACTGCATAGGATTCGCAACAATTTCGCCAATTTTGCGTCCTTATTCGCTGCAAGGTGTTTTAAAAGTTGAACCTTGCACTTCGATATTTCCACAATATGGCCAATTTATCCTTTCAATACCCGGCATGGTTCCTGATCCTTTGTGTTTTACTGGGGCTGGGTTATGCATTATTGCTTTATTTCCGCGATACCACGTTTCAGGAACGCGCACCACGCCTGCCCCTGGTGCTTGGGATCATGCGCTGGCTCACCGTTACGATCCTGAGCGCTTTGTTGTTGTCCCCCCTGCTAAAATCGATCATCACCGATACGAAAAAGCCGGTTATTGTACTGGCACAAGACCAATCTGAAAGCATCGGTGCAACCTTGCAAGGGCCCGCACTCGAACAATACAAGCAAGACTGGCAATCGCTGCGCACGGCACTGGAAGAAAACTATGAGGTACACGAACTAGCCTTGGGCGACGATGTACGCGAAGGGGTAGATTTTAATTTTCAGGATAAGGTGAGCAATCTTTCGCAGGCAATGCAATCTATTTACGATATGTATGGCACCCAAAATCTGGGGGCTGTCGTCATCGCATCCGATGGTATTTACAACGAAGGCAGCAACCCGGCTTACAGCGGTGCACAACTTACCGCACCCGTTTATACGATTGCCCTGGGGGATACCGTACCCAAAAAAGACCTGTTGATCAAGCGGGTTTTTAATAATAAAATTGCCTATTTGGGTGATAAATTCACCGTACAAATTGATGTGAGCGCGACCAATTGTGCGGGTGCGACTTCTGTCCTAACCGTTGGGAAAGTGTCGGGCGACCAAACGCGCATATTGCAATCCATTCCGGTAAGCATCACCAACAACGACTTTTTTGCCACCAAAGAAGTGGTGATCGAAGCCGATCAGGCGGGCGTGGCACAATACGTCGTGCGCCTTGCGAACATTCCAGGAGAGGCATCCACCGTCAATAATAAAAAAGAACTGTTTATTGACGTGTTAGATGCCCGTCAAAAAATCCTGTTTCTGGCCAATAGTCCGAACCCCGACCTCAGCGCCCTGCGACAAACCCTGGAGTCGAATAAAAACTACCAGGTTTTTCTGTCCTACATCACCGATCCGGGACTGGATGTTTCGAAATATGATTTTGTAGTGCTGCACAATTTGCCATCTGTGAGCAATGATATTTCGGGAATCCTAAAAACGATGAATGAAAAGCGCATTCCACGCCTGTTCATTGCAGGTTTGCAAACGGGCTTTACCAGTCTTTCGAAAGAACAAGGGCTTGTTAATATCCAAAATGTGAGTCAGCAAACCGACGATGTGCAAGGCAAGGTTTCGCCGCAATTTGCTGCTTTTGCGCTCGATCCGAGGGTGGGTGAAGAATTGCCCAAATTCAATCCCGTTACATCGGCATTCGGAAGTTTTGGCGCAACCGCACAGGCACAGGTAATTCTTTGGAAACGCATCGGCATGGTGGACACCGACCAACCTTTGCTGGCAGTAGGCGAAACAAATGGGGTCAAAACCGGCATATTTGTCGGAGAAGGTTTGTGGAAATGGCGCCTGTTTGATTTCCTCCAACACAACAACCACGAAATATTTGACGATTTGATCGGCAAAACCGTGCAATACCTTTCCCTTAAAGCCGATAAACGCAAATTCCGGATCAACCTGGATAAAAGCATTTTTGATGAAAATGAAGCCGTTACGTTTGGCGCAGAATTGTACAACGACAATTACGAACTGACCAATGAACCGGACATCAACATCGTGGTACGCAACAAGGACGGAAAGGATTTTAATTATAATTTTAATAAACTCGGAAAGGCTTACACGCTGAATGCCGGTATTTTACCTACCGGAAATTACACATTCAAAGCCAATACGAACTTTAATGGACAGGCCCTGAGTTTTGAAGGCAAATTCAGTGTGCGCCCAATTGAATTGGAATTGTTTGAAACCACCGCAAATCATGCCGTATTGCGTCAATTGAGCAGCCAATATGGCGGTGAAACCGTGTATACGAATCAAATTTCCAGCATTGGTGAAAAAATAAAAGCCAATCAAACCGTAAAACCCGTTATTTACCAAACAACCAAAACGAATCCGTTAATCAACCTGAAATGGATTTTTGCGTTGCTGGCAGGTTTGCTGGCAGCCGAATGGTTCCTAAGGCGTTATTATGGCGCCTATTGATTTTGATTACCTTTGTGTATGAATCTTACTGCGCTTTCCATCCGCCGCCCCTCGCTGATTATTGTGGTTTTTGCTGTGTTGACCTTCATGGGGGTGGCGAGCTATTATCGTCTTCCGATTGAATTGGTGCCCAAATTCAATGCACCCATCATTACGATTATTACCGTTTATCCCGGCGCATCGCCTTCCGAAGTAGAAAATGCGGTCAGCAAACCCATTGAGGATGCCATTTCTTCCTTGGAAGGGATCGATCAAATTCAGATTAGCTCCAACGAAAACACCTCCTTTGTGGTCGTTGAAATGGATCAGGCGGTCGACATTGACAAGACGGTACAGGAGCTTACCCGCAAGATCAACCAAATTCAGGCGACTTTTCCCAAAGAAGTGCGCACGCCGGTGGTCAATAAATTTGCACTCGATGAATTACCCATTGTACGCTTAGGGACTTCTGCCAATATTACCGGGACCGCTTTTAATGACTTGATCAAAAACCGCATACTGCCCGATATTGCGCAGGTAAAAGGCGTGGCGCAGGTGAATATCCTGGGCGGCGAAGAACGCGAAATAAAAATCAACATCAACAGTGAACGCCTGGAACAATACGGACTTTCGCTGTTGCAGGTTTCGCAGGCCATTCAAATGGCCAACCTGGATTTCCCTACCGGAAAAGTAACCGATGCCGCCGGGCAAATGCGTATTCGACTGGCTGGAAAATTCCACAGCCTCGATGAAATTCGCAACCTGGTCATTGGCAAAAGCCGGTTTGGTTCTTCGATTTATATTCGGGATATTGCTGAGGTGCAGGATGGCGCACGCGATCAGGAAGTAATTTGCCGGACCGATGGGCGGCCTTCCCTGGGTATCACTGTTCGGAAACAAAGCGATGCCAATGCCGTGGAAATGGCTGATTTGGTGATTAAAAAAGTACAGGACCTCGAAAAACGGTACGCCAAAGAAGGCCTCAAATTTCAGGTTGTAGCCAATAGCAGTAAATTTACCAAACGCGCCACCGATGCGGTAATTCATGATTTGTTTACCGCCGTTTTGCTGGTTGGCCTGGTTATGTTGCTGTTTCTGCACAGTTTGCGCAATGCTGCTATTGTATTGGTGTCTATCCCTACTTCGATTGTGAGCACCTTCGTGATGATGCAGTTGTTCGGCTACTCGCTCAACCTGATGTCGTTGCTGGGTTTGTCGCTCGCAATTGGTATTTTGGTCGACGACGCAATTGTCGTGATTGAAAACATTTATCGGCACCTGGAAATGGGGAAAAACAGGGTGCAGGCCAGTTACGATGGCCGGATGGAAATTGGTTTTACGGCCATTAGTATCACCCTGATTGACGTTGTTATCTTTTTGCCCATCATTTTCACCGTGGGGATTGTACCAAACTTGTTGCGGCAGTTTTGCATGACGGTTTTGACCTCCACCCTGATGTCGTTGTTTGTTTCTTTTACCCTGGTGCCTTGGCTTACCTCGCGTTTGGCAAAAGCACACCGGTTTAAAGGAAAATCCATGGTGGGCCGTATGGTTTTGCAATTTGAAGCTTTTTTGGAATGGCTGGCGGAAGGTTTCGTAACCGCCCTGCGTTGGGCCTTGCACAACTGGTGGACACGCATCGCAACCCTTTTAATTGCGACGGGCACTTTTGCGGCCTCTTTTTTACTGATTTACTTTGGCTTTATTGGAAATGCCTTTTTTGATCCGGGGGATCGTGGCGAATTTTTAGTACAAGTTGACCTGCCCAAAGATGCATCCCTGACCCAAACAGACGCCGTATGCAAATCGGTGGAAGACTGGCTTCGACAACAGCCCGATGTGGTGAGCACTTTTACCTCGGTGGGCACCAACAACAAGTCTTTTGGGCTTACGCTCGCGCACGTGGGCGAGATTTTGGTGTTTTTACGGTCAAAAGACGAAGGTCGTACACTAGCCGCAGACATTTTTGCCCGACAAACCAAAGTAAAACTGGAAGAAGTGATCGCCGGGGCCAGAATCAAAACTTCCCCCATTGATATTCTTGGACTTTCCTTTTTGCCCATTGAAATCATGCTTAATGGCCCCAATCTGGATAGTTTACTCGTCGCTGCCGATACAATTAAAAAAATAATGGGCCAGGTGCCTGGTTGCGTAGAGGTAGAAAGCTCCGTGGAAGGCGGCAACCCGGAAGTAAAAGTAGATGTGAACCGGCAACGGATGGCCGATTATGGCCTGACAATGGCACAGGTTGGCCTTACCCTACAAACCGCCTTTAGTGGAAATACAGATGCCCGATACCGGGAAGGTGATTATGAATACCCCATTCGAATTGCATTGGATGCCTTTGATCGGCGCAGTGCGGGCGATATCAACCAATTATCGTTTGTAAATCCGCTGGGGAATACTTTTTACCTCAAGCAATTTGCTGAAGTAGCGGAAAGTTCGGCGCCTACCCGATTGGAACGCCGCGACCGACTCCCATCCTTGTTGCTTAGTGCACAGGTAATTGGACGACCCAATGGTTCGGTGGGCCGGGATATCAAAAAACAGCTGGATGCGCTTGATTTACCGACGGGTTCCTACATCAAATACGGTGGTGACCTCAAGCGGCAACAACAAGGCATTGGCACCATGGGATTTGCCTTATGGGTTTCGCTGGCCCTGGTTTATCTGATCCTGGTAGCCTTGTATGACAGCTGGGTGTATCCTTTTGTTGTATTGGTGTCTATTCCGCTGTCTATGATTGGTGCTTTCCTGGCACTGGCACTGGCGTCGGAAAACCTGACCGTATTTACAGGCCTTGGTTTGTTGATGCTGATTGGCCTGGTGGGTAAAAATGCCATTTTGGTGGTCGACTTTGCCAACCAGCTGCGGGAGGAGGGCTATACGATGAAAGATGCCTTGTTGCGCGCCACCAAGTTGCGTTTCCGACCCGTACTGATGACAAACATTGCGATGGTCATTGGACTTTTGCCCCTTGCATTTGCCGAAGGTGCTGGCGCGCAATGGAAAAATGGTTTGGCCTGGGCCATTATTGGTGGCCTCAATTCTTCCATGTTTTTATCGCTGATCGTAGTGCCCGTCGTGTACTGGAACTTCGAAAAGCTGTTGGTTTTGTTGAAATTGGATAAGAAAAAGAAAGTTGACTTAATAGAGTAACAGGAGTCATCCCGAATTTTGGAGAAACCCAAAATTCGGGATTTTTATCCATTTTACCGAATACCTAGCAAAGCGGAAACATTTGGGTAAGATATTCGACCTCTAGCGAGGTCGTGCGGAAAAAATACCATTTGGCGTTGCTACAAATATTTGACCTCCAAGGAGGTCAGTGCCTTGCCTTTGAAATTCCAGGAAATGGTTTTAAATCAATAAATCATTGGGCAACGCGACGACCTCGTGAGAGGTCGAACATTTGTAGAAATGATACAATGTCCGAACCCACTCACGACTTCGGAGAAGTCGAACATTTGTAGGTCATTTGTAGGTTGACAAGGCGCAAAATCGGGATTTGAATAAGGCCGGAAGAAACACAAACTAAAGATCTCAAAAAAGAAAAGAGCCATCCCGAATTTTAGTTTTCACCAAAATTCGGGATGACTCATGTTATTGTTGCGGAAAAAAGTCTACTGGTTAATTGCGATGGTAATAACCCGTGCATCCGGGCTTAATTTTTGCACATCAACCGGAGGTGTGACGCCTTCGGTGCCCAACACAAAATGCCAACCATGGAGGCCTTGCGCCAACGTAACCCGGCCTTGACTGTTTACACTGCGCACATTTAATTCGGGATAGGCTTTCAACAAATCTTCGAGGCGGCTGCTGATCCCAATGCCTTTATCCGTACGGCAAAGGCTACCTTCGTATTCAACCCGTTTTACGCGTTTTACACCTTTAACTGTTTCAGGAAATACGCGGATTTGTTCGCCATTGGATGCGGTACACACATACACGGGAACTGTTTCTTTCCCAACGGTAATTTTTTCCTGTGTGAAGCCTTTTTTGAAACGTTTTCCCAAAGAATCTACTTCGGCGCCGATATTTACCCCCATTAAATACCCGTTACTTAGGGTACATTCGTAGGCCGTTACCTTGGTTTTGCTTCTATGCCCGAGCTCAAATTGGCCTTTTTCATCCTCCGTTTTAGGGGGGGCAGGATCATTCTTACATGCTCCGAGCGCAAAAACGATGATACTTACCAAAAACCAACAATACTTGATCATGTTTTAAATTATTTGAACGTTAGAAACGAAAAGGCAAAGAACCAGATTTTTTTAAACATACACTTTGGATTAATCGGTTTAAATTTCTTTCAGCCCGCGTTTTTAGTCGGATTTATATGTCCTAAAACCCGATCAATTTTATCTTTGGCCGAAAAAAAGTACAACGTCTACTGGAAAGCACCGACTTTTCGGGCACACAACCAATTTGCATTTCTAACACTCCGTCCATAGCCTATGATACTTTCAATACAAAACGTCGTAAAACGCTACGATAAATACACCGCCGTTGATCACGTCAGCTTTGATGTGCCCAAAGGAAGCGTTTTTGGCTTGCTCGGCCCCAATGGCGCTGGCAAAACCTCGTTGATCCGCATGATTACCACCATCACCGGTCCCGACGAAGGCCAAATTTTTCTGGATGGTGAAAAACTCAATGCCAATAGCCCCGAACACATTGGATACATGCCCGAAGAACGCGGCCTGTACAAAAAAATGAAGGTCGGTGAACACCTGTTGTACCTGGCCCAACTTAAAGGACTGTCTGAAGCAAATGCCCGTAAGGAAATTGCCCACTGGTTCGAAAAATTTGAAATTCAGGACTGGGCTTCCAAAAAAATTGAAGACCTCTCCAAAGGGATGCAGCAGAAAATCCAGTTTATCGCAACGGTGATCCACAAACCCAAACTGCTGATTCTCGACGAACCTTTTACGGGCCTCGACCCCATTAACACCACCCTGATCAAGGAAGAAATTGCTCAATTGAACCAATCCGGCATCAGCATTATCTTTTCAACCCACCGCATGGAGCAAGTTGAAGAAATGTGCGACCACATTGTACTCATCAACCGCGGCCGCAATGTGCTTTATGGCGAGGTGCAGAGTATCAAAAACGAGTACAAACAAAACCTGTATCGCGTAGAAACGCAAACAGATTTGCCCGCCGACTTTAGTAGCCATTTTGAAATCAAAAATCTGGAACCCAAAGCAGCAACCATTCAGTTGGCCGACGAATCTCAAAGCAATCAGGTGCTGCAATATTTGTTGCAACAAGGCCTGCGTATTGTACGCTTTGAAGAAATTCTGCCCACTTTTAATGAGATATTCATCCGCACTGTTGGCGAAACCGGCGTACAATAAACAACCCACACACCCTTTCAACTTCAAAAGTTTATGTCCAAACTTTCACTCATAGTCAAACGCGAATACCTGACCCGCGTGCGCAAAAGATCCTTTATCATTGGCACCTTGCTTGCGCCGCTGGGCTTGCTCATCTATATGTTGGTCATCATTGGGCTCACCAGCTACGAAACAGGCGGGAAACTCGAGGTTGCTGTACTCGACGAAGCCAATATGATCAAACAACTGCCCGACGATAAAGGCATTCACTATATCCTTTCGGAAGGAAAAAGCCTCGATGCCCTCAAACAAGAGGTAAAAGACGGCAAAATCAATGGCATCTTGCGGGTTCCCCCCATTAGCAGCATGCAGAAAAAAGACCACACGGTGTTTTATTACGCCGACAGCAAATTGGCCCCTGAAAAAAGCGGCGCCATGGAGCGGAAAATTTCAGAAAAAATACGCGATTTCAAAATTGACTCCCTGCACATCAACCGCGGTAGCCTGGAAATGCTCGACACCGATGTTTCCATCGATCCGGAAAGCATCAGCAATGTGGGCGAGGATGAAAGTAAATATACCGCAGGCGTGGGCCTGGCCATCGGCGGCATCATGGCATTTATCATGTTTTTCATGGTGCTGATGTACGGCCAAATGGTGATGCGCTCGGTCATGGAAGAAAAAACCAACCGTATTGTAGAGGTTATGATGTCGTCGGTACGTCCATTCGACCTGATGTTGGGTAAAATTATCGGTGCGGGTGCTGTTGGACTTACGCAAGTGCTTGCCTGGGTGATTTTGAGCGGTGCGGTTACCTTCCTGATCCCATTGCTTATGAACGTGGATCCGGCTCAAATGCAAAGTTCGATGCCACAAGGGCCTGGCGCGATTGATCCCGAACAGGCACAAGGGGATGCT
>CAIVGO010000301.1 GCA_903905445.1 uncultured Bacteroidota bacterium | reverse complement strand
GGTTGGTAACCTTTGGAGGTGACACCTCGGTTGGTAACCTTTGGAGGTGACACCTCGGTTGGTAACCTTTGGAGGTGACACCTCGCTTGGTAACCTTTGGAGGTGACACCTCGCTTGGTAACCCTTGGAGGTGACACCTCGGTAGGTAACCCTTGGAGGTGACACCTTGGTTGGTAACCCTTGGAGGTGACACCTCGGTAGGTAACCCTTGGAGGTGTCACCTCTGGCCTCATTCACCAAACAAATGCGTGACTTCTCCGAAGTCATAAGTGGTTGGTTATCAATTGGTATTTTCTACAAATGCATGACCTCTCCGAAGTCAAAAGTAGATGGGTGTTAATTGATGTTTTCTACAAATGCGCGACTTCTCCGAAGTCGAAACAATCTGTGCGAATTTTTGACACATTATAAGGACGATCCTTTCACCTGATTTTGAATTGGCGGAATCGTTTTAAGATCGGCATAAATGCCTTGTAACTCCTTGTTTGTCAGGGTAGTGTGTGGAAACATGGGGTATTGTAAGGTGGGTCCGTTTGATTTTTCCGAATTTCACGGCTTCTATAAACTCCGTTTCTGTCCATTTTCCGATGCCAGTGGTGGAGGCTTAAAAAAGAAAATTTGTAAATTAAAGTAAACCTTTTAGAACGTGGGTGGTCGAAGATACTAAATCAACTCCCCACGCATGCTTAAATTTTACAGTTTTATTGTTTTGTTCGTTTTTGTGCATAATATTCATGCACAAACTTTTATACCCAAGGATACGGTGCTTGGGAATAATTTTTTTCAGGTTGAATTTTCGCCTGATATGCGCAGCATGGTTTGGTGCGAGCAAATTCCACTCCCTGGGGGCAGGGCAAAAGTATATTACGCCGATGTTGATTTGGAGACAGGTTTGCCGGATTTAGCGGCCAAAAAACTGATTGATACGATCCAGGGGCAAGGTTGGCCTTATTGGGGTGCGGATCAAACGGGCATTTTTTTCCTGATTAAAAACCAGTACGGCGATTTGAAATATATACGTCGCTTTGGCATTAATACCCTTCAATTTAATGCTTTAGGTACTGCAAATAATGATATAAAATCATTGATTAATGTATCGAGTGATACGACCAAACCTTATTTTTGGATCAATTATGTGGTTTTAAATAACAATGCGCAAGGTAAAGACAGTTTATTTGCCCTTCGTTCAGACCAGTTAGGTGTTCGGGTTTTTATCAATGCAGAGCGGAAGAATCAGAGCGGTTCGGCTTATGAACTCACTTTTCCGCGTTGGATGGCCAATTCCGATGTATTGGCTTATCCATTTCGACCTTTTCCAGCGCAACCTTATTGGGATATGAAATTTTGGAAGGGCGCAAATAAGGAGTCTACGCAGGTAACCAATGATATTCCCAATGGCGTTTTGAACCATCATGTTGATGATTTGCCGTTTCGGGTGCCGCAATTTCCCGATGATACCTTTATGTTTAGTAGCCGTGGAGCCACAAAATTGGCGATTTATAAGAAAAACGGGACATTTTTTACACAAAGTGAACAGTATATGCCCTTGAGCGCGATTACGCCCGCTACACTTACCTCTTTTGAGCCATTTACAATCAATTCTAACCGAACATACGGCGCATATCAGGTATATAGCGGTGGCGGTATTCCGGGTAATACTGCTGGCGAGATTTGGCTGAAAGGCATTTTTGGGGAGCCTTTGCATGTGCGATTAAGTCAATATGAAGGGGATGTTGCGGTTGATCCTGAATATGTAGTAGGCAACAAGAAGGTGTGGGTTTTTTACTATGGAAAGCCTATCGGGAATGGCTTTTTCAATTTACACCGCTGTGAAACGCCCTTGAAAATTGGGTCGACTAGCACCATTGCGCAGGTAATGGATTTGAGTGTAGTCATTTTTCCAAATCCGGTAAATGATTTTTTACAGATCCAAACAGATGGGCCTGTCCATTTTATTCAAATTGGTTCTATGGATGGAAGATTCGTGTATGAAGGCCATAATACAAGTGAAATTATTGATGTAAGTGCTTTAAAATCAGGCGTTTATTGGGTGCGCGGGGAAACCGACCGTGGGCCTTTTATAGTGCGGTTTTTTAAGTTATAGGGCAATTGTACAGCGCAATGAATTGTTCGTGTACAACCGTGAAAATCAAGAATTCAACAAATTAAAAATTTAATCAATTGAATATGAAACAAGTTCTAATTACACTTTGCTTTTTAGGCATGGCGAGTATGTCTACCGTCCTACCCTTACGCCTGCTTGCAAATATTTCGCCTTGGTACACCAGGCTGATAATTTGGGTTGTACACCTGCTCAACAGTTATTGATTTTCAACCGACTTGGCATTGATACGTTTGCCAGTGGTTTGACCTTTTTTGAAACCTCCAATGGCAATTATAACAACAGCCACGTCCTGATTTCAAATCTTCCAGGGTTGTCTGGTAGTTCGGCGCATAATATTGTTGCCGTAGATGTTGCTGCGGCTACGCTTTGTAACCGGCCCTATTTTGAGGATGCCTGGGAGTATATGTTGGTAGCAGCAGGTTGCCCTGTTTTGAGTACAGCAGCGATTCAAAATGAAAATTCATTTTCCGTTTATCCCAACCCATTTTTCGATCGTATTCAAGTACAGCCTGTTACAGGTAATGAAAATTACTTATTGACGAATTCCACGGGACAAATTATATATGCTGGGAATCAAATTAGCATCCAGGATTTTTCAGGTTTGAATACCGGGTTTTATTATTTACAAATTACAAATGGGGTGAATGCCACTACCCTCAAATTGGTCAAATTATGAAAAAAACCAAAATTACCCTCGCACGCTTTTTCAAATGCGTTCCACAGATGCGTTCCACAAATGCATGACTTCTCCGAAGTCGTAAGTGGTTGGTTATCAATTATTTTTCTTGGGAGGTGTCACCTCGATTGGTAACCTTCGGAGGTGTCACCTCAGGCGGTAACCTTCGGAGGTGTCACCTCGGGCCTCAATCCCTACACAAATGCGTGACTTCTCCAAAGTCATAATTTATTGATTATGATTTATTTATCACAAATTCAAGGGTTTCCCGAGATCAAAAACACTCATCACTTATCACTCCTCACTCGATGATCACTTCGTCCACAAATATCCAGCAAGGTTCGCCTTTGTTGGGGTGCCAGCTGGGGTTTTTGCTCAGGTTTTCTACTAATATTTTGAAATATCGGGCTTGAACAGGTTGATCGAAGGGAATGGAGAGGAGTTGTACTTTGAGGTTGCCCATGGATGGATTGGGTGCAAAGGATTTGGCGGCACAGGGCAGGTATTTTTTGCCGTCGGTGGAGGCCCAGATACAGATGCGGCGGGGACTGAAGATCCAGGGCGCGTTGTTTTCTAAGCAATGTACATACGCGTTTTTGAAGCTTTGTTGGGTGCCAAAATCGAATACAGCGGTGAGGTTGTCGCCTTGATAGCCCAGCCAGGTATCGCCCCCTTGAACATCCGATATTTTGCCATCGCTGAGGGATGCCGCGCCTAATGCAGGGTATTGGGGCGATGGTGGCTTCATCAACGCTACATGTTGCGGGGTTTTGCTGCGTTTGATGAAGGAAATTTCGGCAACAGGAGAAGGTAACCAGCCCTCCTTGGCGGCAATGGCTTTTAAGGTAGTCGTTTCGTTGAATACCAAGGGTTGCTGATACCGGGCTGATTGGGTGGTTGGGGAAGCCTGGTTGAGGGTATAGTATAATCCGACCGTTTTTAAAGGGAAATCGAGGGCAACGTGTACGGTATCTTTGAAAAAATTGTGGGCGTACAGGATTTTTGGCGTGCGCAGGGCCAATAATTGGCTGTTATCGTCGGGTGCGCTGCCTTCGATGTGTAATTTAGGGTATTTTTGTTGTAGCATGCTGGTACCGTTGGGGGTTACGGCCGTTTTCCAAAGGTAAATATGTTGTAACAAGGATTTATTTTCCAGCATTTGCAAGCCAGCATCGCTGATTGCCGTTTCTGTTAAGTTTAAGTATTCGAGATTTTTACAAAGTTTAATATTGTTTAATGCGGCATCCTGTATGGGCGTACGCGCGAGGTTAAGTCGGATGAGGTTGGGGAATTGGGCTAAATACACTGCCAAAGCATCGGTAAAACGGGAGCCTGCTACATCCAAGGCTACAATTTGCTGGGCCAGGGGCAACAGGGATTTTATCTTGGTTTCATCCAATTTGGGATCTGCCGGAATACTGATGCTTAAAAAGGGGCTGTTTTCGCCCAATTTATCGGCGCGAATGCCCAAATCGGATAGTTTTTGCAGGTTTTTTGCCGTTGGAATCGGTACTTTTAGGTTCCACACCGGGTTGGGAGGTGTCACCTCGGCGTTGAAAAAATCGGAAGGTGTCACCTCCCAAACGCGGGTGTTTTCGGAGGCGCCTTGCGCAATCCAGGCGCGTAAAATGGCAATTTCTGCTTCGGTGATCTGGGTGCTGCCTTTGGGCGGCATGTGGTCTTCTGCGCTAATCGGCAGTGCAATGCGTTGAAGCATCAGGCTTTGGACATCGTTACCTGGCTTGAGGGCCGCGCCGTGTTTGCCACCTTCCAACAGGGTTGCGATGCTTTCCATGCTCAATCCGCCTTTGCGCTTGTCGCTGCGGTGGCAACGCATGCATTTTGATTTTAAAATGGGCAACACCAGGGCTGTGTAGGCGTTTTCGTTGCTGTCGGGGCGGGCGATAAAAGCAAGTTCGGTGTTGTTGGAGGTAGCTTCGGGTTTCGACCATAAAAAATCGCTGCCGTGGGTAAGACTGCCGCCTTGATGTCCAGCCGCCATCAAAATGAGGACGGTAGCGCCCAAAAACCAAAATCCAACCGGTTTTTGATACAACAGGAAACTCAGGCAGGACAACACGGCCGCGCCGATGCCCAACCATTGATGTTGTTGCAATAAAGTGGGGTCATAGCCGCCTTCTAAGGATAAAATATATCCAAAAACAGCACTTAATACAGCAAAACCTGCGCCCAGACCCAGGCAAATCCGAACCACGGGCCACCACAATGGTTTTTGCCAACGCGCGTAGATTTCCAACATAAAGGCCAACAACAAAATTCCGATGGGCAAATGCAGTACAATCAAGTGCAAACGGCCCAAAAACACCCAAAAACTTTCCATCAATTGAACAAAATTTCATCTACAAATAACCAGGCAGGATTGCCTTTGCCGGGGTGGTTTTCGGGGAGCGGGCCCGCATTGTGTACGATCACTTTGATTTGGCGGTAATCGCCCGATGGAAAGTCTAGCTTGTAAAGTTGCCGACCCTCCAACGGTTTTTCGGGCCGTTCGTACGCTTTGGAAACCAATAATTGCCAGGAACCGGGGGTTAATGCACCCCAAACTTCAATGCGTGATGGTGGTAAAATCCAGGAATTCCAGGCTGTAAAACCGCTCACTTTGACGCTTTGCAATTTTTGAGGCACATCCCAGCTGCCCTGAAAGCCCAGGTCGGTTTTAAAACCCAGCCAATTTCCATCGTTTAAATCTTCGGAGCCGGCTTGGCCATCGGTTAGTACCAGGCCGGGCGCTTTGCTGCCTGCATATTCAGGCGCAGGGATTTCTTTTAATTGGGGTGCCGTTTTAAATGAAATCCCTTTTTTGAATACGGATATTGTCGCAATCGTACTGGTTTGATAATCAAGGTGTATGGCAATTGCTTTTACCGTGGCATCCTGTTTTATTTTGAGCGGTTTTCGGTAAATAGGGGATGTTTTTGAAGGCTCCGAACCGTCCAAGGTGTAGCGAATTTGTGCCCCATTCAAGGCAAAGTTCATGCGTACGGTGGCGATTTGATCAAAAAATACCTGATCGCAGCGCAGGATCGGGGGGGCGAGGCGAAATTCCTGGGCCTGTAAAGACAAACAACAGCTTATAAATACTATAATTTGTAAGTATCTCATCATATTCGAGTTAAACGGATGGGGTACACGCCATTGGAATTCCATTGGGTGACAAATACATTTTCATCGGCATCTACCAATACATCGTGGGGATGTTTGAACACTTGCACGGTTTGGTACAACTTTTCGGTGTCATGCAAACGCTTCGGGTCGCTGCCACCGGGCACAGAAACCAATTGGTTTGCTTTATCCAAGATACAAACAAAGCCCGATTGACTATCCCAGGGCAATTTGCTGATGAGCACAGCAAAATACAGGGCGTCGCCTTTGAGGACGGGTCGACAAATATAGGCGCCCGGCAAGGGTACGGCTCCTAAAAACTGCCCGTTCAGGTCGTAACGTTTCAGGGTATTGTCGGCCCGCGAACTCACGAGGATTTCAGGCTGGTCTTTTTTTCGGGTATCTACGGCTACTCCATGGGCGTTGTTGAGGGAGGATGGCTCGGTGCCTTTTCCGCCAAAATGCCGTTTAAATTTGCCATCGGGGCCGTACACCAGGATGTAATCTTTGCCATAACCATCGGCGATGAGCACGTCTCCATTGGGTAAAATGGCGGTTTCGGTGGGGTTAAATTCGTCGTTTTGTTGGTATAATCCCGCCTCTAAAGGGGCATGAAACTCCTGAATAAGTTTGCCTTTAAGGCTGAGTTTGTACACCGCATGTCGTTCATAATCGGTGAGATACAAAAACTCGGTACCGTTTTCGTCGTGCAAGGTGAGTCCGTGGGCGCCCGGATACTCGGTTCCCCAGGCATCCAGCACGTTTCCGTCTTTGTTATAAATTAAAATGTTGTTGCGTATGTCATTGGTGCTCATAAAGATGCGGCCGGAGCGATCCATCGCCATTTCGTGGCAATCGTTCACCGGATGGGTGGTTGGGTTTGCCTTGCACCAAGTTTGGTCGACGCGGTATCGGAAAGCACCGTGGCCGATGATGGTTTCGGGTTTTCGGGCAAAACGTCGGAGGGGGGCTAAAGCGCCGAAGGTAAAAATGGTACGGGTAAAGGTGCTTCTTTGCATGTTTTTTGAAATATTAGGCAAGTAAACCAGGCACCACTTTGCCCGAAATATCGGTCAATCGGAAGCGGCGGCCCTGATAAAGAAACGTGAATCGTTCGTGGTCGATACCCATCAGGTGCATCATCGTGGCTTGAAAATCATGCACATGCACCGGATTTTCCTCAATATTATACCCAAATTCGTCGGTTTTGCCGTATACCATGCCAGGTTTTACCCCACCGCCGGCCATCCAGATGGAAAAACAACGTGGGTGGTGGTCGCGGCCGTAATCTTCTGTTATTTTGCCTTGTCCATAATTTGTACGTCCGAATTCACCGCCCCAAATCACAAGGGTATCTTCGAGCAGTCCGCGTTGTTTCAGGTCGAGAATAAGGGCTGCCGAGGCTTGATCCACATCTTTGGCGAGGCGGGAGGTCATCCCCGTCACATCATAATGGGCATCCCAGCCCATGTGGTACAGTTGCACAAAACGTACGCCGCGTTCAGATAATCGTCTGGCTAACAAACAATTGGCTGCATAAGTACCCGGCACCATGGCATCCGCCCCGTACATGCGGAAGGTGCTGTCGGACTCATTGCTGATGTCCATCAATTCGGGCACCGCGGTTTGCATGCGGTACGACAATTCGTATTGGGCGATGCGGGTACTGGTTTCGGGGTCGCCGAATTCGGCCAAATGCTGCTGGTTGAGCCGGGTGATTTGATCGAGCATTTGTCGGCGGGTCAAGCTATCCAAACCGGCCGGATCTTTTAAATACAGCACTGGATCGGCCCCGCCGCGCAGTTGCACGCCCTGGTGGATGGAGGGTAAAAACGCGCTGCCCCACACCCGGGAGGCGAGGGGCTGAATATTGCCTTGTCCGCGCGAAAGCAAGACCAAAAACGAGGGTAAATTGCTGTTTTCGCTGCCCAGGCCATAGCTCATCCAGGACCCGATGGCAGGGCGGCCCGGTTGTTGGTTGCCGGTTTGGAAAAATGTTACCGCCGGGTCGTGGTTGATGGCTTCGGTGTGCATAGAATTAATGATGCACAATTCATCGACAATTTTGGCCGTGTGTGGCATCAAATCGCTTACCCAGGTACCGTTGCTGCCGTATTGTTTGAAGTCTATTTTGGAGCCAATAAGCGGGAAATTGGTTTGATTTGCGGTCATGCCGGTAAGGCGTTGGCCCTGGCGCACGCTCGCGGGAAGTTCCTGGCCGTGCATTTCCCGGAGTTTGGGTTTCCAGTCGAACAGTTCCAATTGGGAAGGCGCGCCGCTTTGGAAGAGGTAAATCACCCTTTTTGCTTTTGGGGCAAAATGGGGCAACAGGGCATTTACCGCCTCGGTTTCTCCGCGTTCGCAGGCATCCAGCAGCGATCCAAGCGCCAGGCTACCGATGCCGATCGCGGTTTTCGCCAAAAAACTACGCCGATTGAGGTGCAAAAAGTGGTCTAATTGTTCTTTTTCCATCGTTTTAGGTTTTGGAGAGTACTTCGTCGAGGTTGTATAAAATCTGGATACTCAGCATCAGGGCACAGGTTTCGGCGGGATCGAGGGTCGTATCGATGGGGTAGGGGCCGGTTTGCAGCAACAATTCCTGGGCGGCTAAAGGTTGATCGTGGTAATGTTGCCATTGTTGGCGGTAAAAAGCCGCAAGTGATTTTTGCTCGCTGGATTGTGGTTTTCGGCAAACGATGCGCTCAAAAGCGGCAGAAAGGGCCGTTTCTTTTGCGTTAGCTTGGGTATTTTTCAAATAAAATTGCGCCAAGGCACGCGCCGCTTCCAACACTTGTCGGTCATTGAGCAGCACCAGGGCTTGCAGGGGCGTGCTCGTGCGTGGGCGCGTGAGGGTACACAGGTCGCGCATGGGCGCATCGAAAATAAGGTGGCCTGGTGGTGGTATGGTGCGTTTATTGTATGTATAAATACTTCTTCGATACATTTTTGCGGCGCTGGTATCCGAAATATAAGAAAACTCGCCTCGGAATGCATTGGCTGTTTTTTCGGTCGAAATTTCTTCCCAAAGGCCGGGTGGTTGGTAGGGTTTTACCGACGGACCACCTATTTGGGGGATTAACAATCCGCTGGTGGCCAAAACCTGGTCGCGGATGAATTCGTAGGGCAAACGATAACTTGCCCCGCGTGCAAGCCACTTGTTTTCGGGGTCTTTTTCCAATAAATCGGCGCTCAATTCGGCGCTTTGACGGTAAGTAGCGCTGGTTACCATCTGCCGAATCAATCGTTTGAGGTCCCACTGGTGTTCCTGAAGGTCGCAGGCAAGCCAGTCGAGCAGTTCCGGGTGGGTGGGTAAAGCGCCCTGCATGCCGAAATTATCGGGTGTAGCGACAATTCCGCTGCCAAAAATTTCCTGCCAGATGCGGTTGACGGTTACGCGGGCCGTAAGCGGGTGCTTTGGATCGAACAGCCATTGCGACAATCCGAGTCGGTTGGCGGGTAAATTTGCGTCCCAGGGTAAAATCGCCTTGGGTGCGCTGGTTTGAACGGAATCGCCGTGTTGGTCATATTGGCCGCGTCGGAGGATAAAAGTGGGGCGCGGTCCATGTCCCTTTTGTTCGGCCATCACCATCAGGCGCAGGGTGTCTTTGGGTGTTTTAAATGCTTCTTTGGCGTTTAAAAACGGCAAATTGGTACCTAAATCGGCGCTGGTGATGGCCATCCAGGGTTCCGGCGTTTGCAAATTGGGCACAAAACCTTTTTCCGGCACATTGTTAAAAAAGGCGGATAAGGCGTAATAATCGCGGGTGGGAATCGGGTCGTATTTATGGTCGTGGCAGCGCGCGCATTCCATGGTAAGTCCCAAAAAAGCCTTGCCAAACGTATTGGTGCGGTCGGCCACATATTCCACCCGGTATTCTTCGTCGATTACGCCGCCTTCCTGGGTGATTTTGTGGTTGCGGTTGAATCCGGTGGCCAAAATCTGGGCTTTGGTCGCATCGGGCAGTAAATCGCCCGCCAATTGCCAGCTAACAAATTGATCGTAAGGCATATTCGTATTAAACGCCTGAATCACCCAATCGCGCCAGGGCCACATGATACGGGGCAAATCATCCTGGTAGCCGTGGGTATCGGAGTAGCGGGCAAGGTCGAGCCAGTTCATGGTCATGCGTTCGCCGTACGCAGGGGAGGCGAGCAAAGTATCCACCATGCGTTCGTAGGCATCGGGGCGGGTATCCTGCAAGAACTGCTGCATTTGCGATGGGGTAGGGGGCAAACCGGTAATATCAAAGCAAAGTCGGCGGAGTAAGCGGTTTTTTTCGGCTTCCGGGGCAGGTTTCAGGCCTTTTTCTTCCATTTTAGCCAACAAAAAGACATCCAATTCATTGCGGGTCCAGTTGCTGCGCCGTACCTTTGGAAGCGATGCTTTTACGGGCGGGGTAAATGCCCAATGCGGCGCATACACCGCACCTTGCTCGATCCAGCGCTGCAGCAGGGATTTTTCGTATTCTGTCAGCGTAAGGTGGGTAGCGGCGGGCGGCATCCGTTCTTCCGGGTCGGTGGCGTGGATGCGTTGTATGAGGGTACTTTGTTCGGGATGTCCGGGTACGATGGCAAAATGGTCTTTTTTATCCCCGAGGGCGGCAAAAGCGCCTTCCGGCAGATCGAGGCGGAGTCCGGCTTCCCGTTTTTTTTCATCGGGGCCATGGCAGGCGAAACAGCGGTCGGATAACAGCGGTCGGATATCAAAATTATAATCGACTTTTTCGGGCAGCGCCACCGCACCTGCATTGGCGGAGCGGGTGAAATAGGCCGATAAGGCTATGATTCCGGCGAAAATCGCCGCAATGAGCCAAATTTTATAGGAAAAATTGCGTAACATAGGGGATTGTCGAAAGATTGTTGCGCGAAAGTAGGATTTAAGATTTAAATTTGTTCAAATAACATACCTCAGCCATGAAAAAGTACCTAATTTTATTTGCCTTTTCCTTTTTGATCCTGCAAGTATTACCAGGACAAAAGCCCGCAGTATCTTCCGATTTTATTCTAGTAGATGGATTGGTGGAGGCTCCATTTGTAATTAACCGTGCTT
>CAIVGO010000300.1 GCA_903905445.1 uncultured Bacteroidota bacterium | reverse complement strand
GGACTTTTAATACCCGATTGTGATGCAACCAATCAAAATTACGCCATCAGTTTTCAAATTATAAATGGGACCGCCCCTTACACCATACCAGGCGGCACCGTTACAGGAAATACCTTTTTGTCAAATGCCATTGTAAGCGGACAACCCTACACCTATATAATAACAGATGCAAACGGTTGTATTTCGCAAGCTATTACCGGAACCACCAACTGTAATTGCTCTACCAATGCAGGTCAAATGAACCTGGCACCCATCAGCACTTGCCAGGGATCAACGATTACCGTACTACAGCAAGGCGGACAAAATCTGGATGGAAATGATGTAGGCGCTTATGTTTTGCACAATAACAGTGGACCATCGCTGGGTTTTGTATACGACCAAAACACGACAGGTACTTTTGCCTTCCAGCCAGGTATGACTTATGGCACCACCTATTATGTATCCTATGTGGTGGGCAACAACCTCGCAGGTTTCCCGGACCCTACCGATCCCTGTTTATCCGTGGCGCAAGGTCAACCTGTGGTATTTTATCAAAATCCTGTGCCTGACGCAGGCATGGATCAAAATGGCTGCGGATTAGCGATCGATGTAACCGGATCTGTTGGTACTGGTACCTGGAGTGTGGTTTCGACACCTGCCGGGGGTACTGCAAGTTTTGTAAATCCTCAAAGTGCGGTAACAACTGTGGATGCCAGTACTTTTGGTAATTATACCGTGCGCTGGACCATTGACAACAATGGATGTACCGGCTCTGATGATATGGTCCTTACCTTTCAAGAAACACCTGCTGCAGGCACCTTGGCAGAAAACTGTGACGGAGCCAATGAAAACTATAACGTAACCATCCCAATCAGTGGCGGACAAGCCCCTTATGTTGTAAATGGCATCAATGTTATTGGCAGCACCTTTGTTTCGCCCTTTATTGCCAATGGAACGCCCTTTGATTTTACGATTGTAGATGCGAATGGATGTATTTCTGCCGCAATTACGGGTAATTACAACTGTAACTGTGCCACCAATGCAGGCCAAATGGACTTGCAAACATTAACCGCTTGCGAGGGAGACAGTGTAAGCGCGCAGTTCCTGGGCGGCGCCAACCTCGATGCCAATGACACGACCTTATTTGTGTTGCATACCGGCGCGGGTACCAGTTTGGGGGCAGTTGTTGCACAAAATACAAGTGGAACATTCCAGTTTTTACCCGGCATGACGTATGGATTTACCTACTATATTTCCAATGTAGCCGGCAACAAACTGAATGGCGCCCTTGATCTCAATGATTTGTGTTTATCGGTCGCACAAGGACAACCGGTAGTGTTTTATCAAAATCCATTGGCCATTGCTGGTTCGGATAACCAAACTTGCGGGTCGACTATTGCATTAAACGCAAGTGGTAGTGGCACCTGGGCGTTCGCGAGCGGGCCCGCGGGTGCGAGTGTTAATTTTGCAGATGCGCAAATAGGCACTACGAATTTAACCGTAAGTCTACCAGGTTTGTACACCCTCGATTGGGATGTCATGCTCAACGGTTGCGCTGCCAATGATCAGGTTACGATGGAGTTTTACCCAGAACCAAGTTTGGGCAATTTGAACCGCACTTGCGATCCGACCAATGAAAACTACACCGTCGAACTGACTATTTCCGGGGGTACCGCCCCGATATCTGTCAACGGGGCGCAAATTGTGGATTCAATTTTCACAAGCCTTCCCATTGCGACCGGCCAACCTTATAGTTTCCAGGCAGTGGATGCGAACGGCTGTGCCATGCCAACCGTTTCAGGTTCTTTTGTATGTAACTGCGGCACCAATGCAGGTACCTTATCCAACCAACTCCTCGAAGCATGTGAAGGAAATACCGTAACTGCGCTAAACAACAATGATCAAATACTGGATGGAAACGATGTATTCGTCTATGTTTTGCATGATGGAGCAGGTGCCGCTTTAGGACAAGTATTTTCCCAAAACGCCACAGGAACCTTCCAGTTTTTATCAGGCATGGTATATGAAAAGACTTATTATATATCAATAGTTGCAGGGAGCTTGTTGAACGGCACGCCTAATCCGGCCGATCCTTGTTTGTCGGTAGCAGTAGGTCAGCCCGTTGTTTTCCATAAAAACCCTTCACCGAGTGTTGGTCCGAATACCGCCATTTGTGGTCAAAATTTGACCTTACAAGGCATTAACAGTGGTTTTTCGGGAAAATGGGAAGTGATAGCAGGTCCGGGTAGTGTGGCATTTGCCGATTCAAGCAAATCCAACTCCGCAGTTACGGCCAATGTTTACGGCACGTACACCTTCCGCTGGGTAGAGGATAACAGTGGCTGTATTGCAGCGGATACCCTGGAGGCCACATTTAATGAAATTCCGGCAGCCATGGCCCTCGATGAAGCTTGCAACTCTACCAATACCCAATATAAGATTAGTTTTACGGCAACAGGAGGGACAGCGCCTTTTGTGGTAACAGGCATACCGGGCACCTTTAATGGCCCCGATTTTACCTCGACTTTATTGACCGACAGCAGCAGTTATAGTTTTGTCTTAACCGACAACAACGGCTGTGCAACACCTGCCATCACCGGCATTAAAAACTGTAACTGCACCACCGACGCTGGAAACATCCTGACAACGGCTGCTGTTTTTTGTGCAGATGCGCCCGCCGTGGCGACTTGGGATGGAAATGTCGTGTTGGATGGCGATGACCAGATTGAATTTGTGCTGCACACCCTGCCAGGTAGCACCTTGGGGAATATTCTTGGCATCAACAGCCAGCCAAGTTTCAATTACTCCATCGGTTTGCAATATGGGGTCACCTATTATATTTCGGCCGTAGCAGGCAACTTCAACAACGGTGTCATCGATTTAAATGACCCATGTTTGAGCGTTACGCCAGGTGCACCGGTCAAATGGAAGCCACTTCCGACGGTGAATATCACCGGGGATACTTCAATATGCGCGGGCGCCGCGGTACCGATCAAGTACAAAGGAACAGGTACCTACCCACTCACCCTGCAATATACCAGCAACCAAGGCGGCCCGGGCACCTTCACCATCAATAGCCAGCAAGCCTTGAGTTTCCTGATCACGCCAGACAGTTCCCTGACCTATACCTTCTTGTCGGTAAGCGATGGCAGTGCGCCCACGTGCACCTCCACTTTAAGTCAAACCTTAGAGATACAAGTAAGCAAGCCTTTGAGTGCCGGAATCGCCAACGACCCCTTGACGCTTTGTGCCGATGCAGATTTACCCATCCAATTGGTCAATTTAATCACGGGCGCCGATTTTGGAGGTACCTGGACGGATATTTCTTCAGTGCCAGTACAGGGCGGACAATTTAACCAGGCCTCAGGAACCTTCCAAACGGGCGGACAAACGCCGGGAACCTATCAGTTTACCTACTTTGTGGATGCCCAGGCGCCTTGTCCAGACAAATCAAGCACCGTAACGGTCGAATTACAAGCACTGCCGAATGCCGATGCTGGCGAGGACAAAACCTTGAATTGCAACCAGTCTTCAGCAACTTTGGGCGGACCGGGTACCACCTCCGGGTCTGATTACAACTGGCTCAGCAACAACTTGAGTGTTGGTACAGACCCCAATTTGATCACCTCCAACCCGGGCGCTTATACCTTAATTGTAAGTACCCCTGCCGGATGTACGGCCGAAGATGTCGTGGAGGTGTTGCTGGATGCCGAATTGCCTTTTGCCCAAAAAATAAGCAAGATTGATGTCAGTTGTTTTGGGGATAAAAACGGTCGTATTGTGGTAGACTCCATCGTGAGCAACCACCCGCCTGTTTTAATAAGCCTCAACAACGGGCCGTTTGGTAGTGCAACTGATTTTTATCCTTTAACCGTGGGTAAATACCTGATCACCTTGCAAGACGCGAATGGCTGCGAATGGCAGTCGGATACGATTAAAATTGGTCAGCCGCCCTTGTTGATGGCCAGCCTGGGTGCAGACTTAACCATTTCGTTAGGCGATACAGCAAAAATTTTGGCCAACGTGTCAGTGCCGCTAAGCGCAGTAGATACCGTTTATTGGACCCCTTTATTGGATACTTTGAATGCCGGAACCTATTATCAAGCATTTGTTCCGTTCCTAACCAAGCAAATTACCCTGCGCGTGGTGGATACCAACGGTTGTGCAGTGAGTGATCGGGTGACAATAACCGTAAAGCAGACGCAAAACGTGTACGTACCGAACATCATCAAACCTGAAAGTGACGTCAACAATGTATTGACAGTTTTTGGCGGTCCGGAGGTACAAACCATCGAATCTTTGCAGATTTATGATCGTTGGGGCGAAAAAATCTATGAATCCTTTGATTTTCCGCCAAACTCGCAGTCGATCAGTTGGGATGGCAAAATAAAAGGGGTGTATGCGCCTACGGGTGTGTATGTTTATTACGCGATGGTTCGTTTTATCAACGGTGAAAAACTTTTGTTTGAAGGGGACGTAACCATTTTACGCTAAAGTCTTAAAGAATAAAGTTTTACGTTATCAAGGTCTGGCAAAATCATTAGAAAACAGTTCATTTCGAATTAGATTTTTTTCTAATTTTGCCATTCCTTGATAATTCAATTAGTTAAAAAAGCGTTTTATGTTTTAATCAAAATAAAATTCTTGTTTTCTTTGCGAATCAAATTGCAACCTAATCCATCCATCCCTGCCTTCCGACCCTAACATCTGCCCTACCTAATCGTTTTTTAAACTTCGAGCGAATAAAAAATTTGAAGACCCGAACAGCGTAATGGCCATTCGTTGCATCTTCGGAGATAAAATACCCATAAGCCTGCATCAAATTACATTTGAAGCAATATTCCAGTAGTGATTATTGGTGTATTGCCTTTACCAAACAATAAAACTACCGTCTTTCATGGGAAAAAAATTACTCCTATCGTTGTTAGTAATCGTTTCTACATGGTTACAAATTCAGGCGCAAGTAGCGCCTCCCTGCGGTACACCACCTCCTCCCGGGGCAGGTTCTTGTACCGCTGCTTGTGTATATTGTGATTTTGATGGCTATATGGGCCTGAACAACGGTGCTCCTTCCGGGGGTAACACTGTTTGTGGCCAAATCGCTATTCACAATGACCAATGGTTCGGTTTTGTAGCTGGTTCGACCACGATTTCCATTGACATCCTAACCTCCAACTGCCAGAATGGCGATGGTCTTCAGGCAGCATTTTTTGCCAATTGTGTAGACGATGCGATCGTTTGTAACCCTGGTGGCGCAGGATCTGGTGGTCAGCCTTTGAACCTTACTTATGGAGGGTTCGTTCCAGGCCAGACCTACTTTTTGATGATTGATGGCTGGGTAGCGGATATTTGCAATTACGAAATTGACGTTATTGACGGCTCTGTAACTGCACCACCGCCATCCGTACCTACTCAACCTCAAGGACCTACCGTGGTATGTCCAGGAGCAACGGTAACCTACACCATTCCAGATGTAGAAGGTGCCGGTTATTACAACTGGACTTCACCTCCGGGTAGCAGCATCAATGGTGGTGGCCCTGCGGCTAATATTGCTGCACCAGATGGAACAACCATTACCGTAACTTTCGGTAATTCCGGCGGCGCTGTTTGTGTGCGCGCAGGCAATGCTTGTAATCCTATTTCAGCACCTGCTTGTATCAACGTTGTAAATCAACCAATTCCACCGACCATTCTTCCAAAGGTAATCGTTTGTAACGAAGATTTGCCTTACGAATTACCATGGGGGCCTCAGGTGAGCACAACGGGTACGTATTCCATTACCTACGATTCTTATCAAGGTTGTGACAGTATTGTACGATTGCCGGTACAGGTAATTCCTCCAAAATTCACCAACTTGCCTGCGTTGACGGTTTGTAGCGGTGGCAGTACCACTGTTTGTGGCCAGGTTTACACAGACCCGGGCAACTACTCTGTGGTTTGTACCTCTTTCCAGGGTTGTGATAGTTTGATCAACTTTGCGATCAACGTATTGGATCCGCTTGCTGATATTTTGGGTGGTGGTACGCTTTCTTGCGTGACTACTTCTATTACGCTCAATTCTGGCGCTTCAAACGGCACCAAACTTTGGCGTAACCTTACAAATAATACCATTGCAGGTAACGGGAACACCCTGGTCGTAACGGCACCCGGCACATACTCTTTAACGACCACCATTAACTCCGGTGGTGTAAGCTGTTCAGAAGCCGATACCATTGTAATTACAGGTAATACAACACCACCAATTGTGAATGCCATTGGTGGAACCATCGGTTGTATCAGCACAACGGTTACTTTGAGCGCAACGACCAATGCAACCAATCCAGCTTACCAGTGGACTGGTCCAAACGGATTCACCTCTACCTTGGCCAACCCGATTGTAAGCGTGACGGGCACTTATGCGCTCACGATTACCAATCCGAACGACGGCTGCTCCAATACTTCTACCGCGATCGTGAATGCCAACAACACGCCACCAAGTGCTGTTGCGACGGGCAATACGATTACCTGCGCCAATCCTTCTGTTCCAATCCTTGCAACTTCGAATGTGGGTAATGCCACCTTCTCCTGGACCGGCCCGAACGGATTTACCTCTAACCTTGCCAATCCATCGGTAAGTGTTTCCGGCAACTATTCTGTGGTTGTTACCAACCCAACCAACAGTTGTACGGCCCTTGCGACCGCTAGTGTAACGTCCAATACTACCGTGCCTGGTGCGACCGCTTCTTCTGCAGGAACCATCAGTTGCCCAACTCCAAGCGTATCACTGAACGGTAATTCGCCTACCAATGGCGTAACCTACAGTTGGGCTGGTCCAAATGCGTACACCGCAGCAGGCCAAAACCCAAGCGCAGGTACCGCCGGTGTGTACACCGTTTCGGTAACTTCCACTACAAATGGCTGTATCAGTACTGCAACCACAACACTTTCAGGTAATACCACACCACCAGATATCACCGCAGCCGGTGACACGATCACTTGCGGTACTCCGACAATTACCTTAACCAGTTCGTCTACGGCCAGCGGCACATCGTACGCATGGTCTGGACCAAATTCATTTTCTGCCAACGTTCAAAATCCGCAAGCAACTACGCCGGGTACCTACCAGGTAACCGTAACTGCGAGCAATGGCTGTACCAATTCCACAAATGCGGTGGTTTTGGGCGATTTTGCTGCACCAAATGCTTCTGCAACCGGCGGGATTATTACTTGCTCTGCCAGTTCGATAACAATTAACGGTTCCTCTTCTACCCCAAATGTAGCATTCCTTTGGTCCGGTCCGGGTAACTTTAGTTCCAATTTGCCTGTGGTTTCTGTCAATACAGTAGGTACTTATACCCTTACTGCAATCGCAACCAATGGCTGTACGGCCACCGCAACTGCCGTGGTAACACCTGATGCAGGCATTCCAAATGCAAGCGCTACCGGTGGTACAATCAATTGCTTGACTAATAATGTAACCATAACCGGTAATTCAACTACTCCCAACGTTACCGTCGGCTGGGTAGGTCCAAACGGATTTGTTTCCGCTGCACCAAACCCAACGGTTTCAACCCCAGGTTCGTATATCTTGGTCGTAACCAACAACGCCAATGCTTGTACAGCACAAGCAACCGCGGTGGTTAACCTCGACACGATTACACCCGGAGCAGGCATCCTCGGCGACACCTTAACTTGTACTGTCCCAACCATTACCTTGAACGGTGCTTCTACCGCCACCAATGTAACCTACGCCTGGACAGGCCCTGCAGGTTTTACACCAACAGCAGTGCAAAACCCAACCACAACAGTAGGTGGTCCATTTAACCTGGTAGTAACCGCACAAAACGGCTGTACTTCTACTGCTTCCATTACAATTCCAGTAGATCAAACGGCACCTGTTGCAACCGCTACGACGGGCACACTTACTTGTAAGTTGACAGCCCTAGACCTCGGTGTAACGGCAACATTACCTGTTACTTACAATTGGGCAGGCCCCTTGGGCTTCAATGCTCAAATTGCCAATCCTACGGTATCTATTCCGGGTAATTACACCGTCACCGTAACTGCAGCGAATGGTTGCACCGACCTCGAAACTGTTACACTGGCGCAAGATATCGCAGCACCAGGCGCAACCACAACCGGAGATACCATCAGCTGTGCCAAACCACAAGTGCAAATTACCGTAACGACACCGGCTGTCGGCGCTGTGATTTCATGGGGCGGACCAAGTGCATTTAATTCTACCGTTGCCAATCCTTTGGTAACAGAAAACGGCTTCTATTCGGTTACTGTTACAGGTACCAATGGTTGTACCAGCATCGCCGATGCTATCGTTGAGGTCGATACGGCTACTGCACAACTACAGGCTTCCGCAGCGGAGGTACTTACTTGCGCAACAACCAGTGTTGTTATCAATGCAAACGTATTTACACTTTCTCCAGTGAGTGGACTTGTCTGGACAGGTCCAAATAGCTTTAATTCTACCGTAGAAGACCCATCGGTACCGCAACCAGGTTTGTACACTTTGGTGGCAACAACCGCCAATGGTTGTACCGCGTCCACAACTGCAATGGTAGATGTAGACGTTGCTTCACCGGATGCTTCTGCAACAGCAGGTATTCTTACTTGTGCGATTACCAGTGTTTCAATCGATGGTGTTTCCACAACGCCGGGCGCAACCTTTGACTGGACGGGTCCGAACGGATTTACCTCTACAAATGAAGACCCTTCTGTTACAGCAGGTGGTGTATATAATTTGGTGGTTACTGGTCCGAACGGCTGTACACAAAATTCAAGCATTACCGTTGCGACTGATGTCGTTCCGCCTGGCGCGGTCGTTACTTCTAGCAACAACCTGGATTGCGACGATCTGGTTTCCAACCTTGAAGCAACAGCAACAGCAACTTCTGTACAATACGCTTGGGCGGGCCCGAACGGATTCACTTCTGCGGTAAACAACCCAACAGCGAGCGAACCAGGCGCGTACCAAGTTACAATTACCGGTGCAAATGGCTGTACCTCAAGTAATTCGATTACGATTACCCAGGACGTAGTTGCACCAGATATTGCAGCAGCCGGTGATACACTGGACTGTTTTTCTGGAACAGGAACGGTTGTGGGTACTTCGAATACACCCAACTTGACTTTTTCTTGGACCGGCCCGAACGGCTTTACGGCAGTGGTACAATCTCCCGCTGTAACCGAAGACGGTACTTATAACCTGCTTGTAACTGCTGCAAATGGTTGTACCAATACGGCCACTACCATTGTTGCCAAAAACCAGGATGCCCCACAGGCAACGGTAGCGGGCGGCGGTACTTTAACCTGTAATTTAGTATCGGTAGATGTAACCAGCGCAATTCAAACGCCTGGCGCTACCGGAGTATGGGCTGGACCAAACGGTTTCACCGCCAATACACCGGATATCACTGCCGACTTTGCAGGTATTTACACTTATACTGTAACAGGCACAAACGGTTGTGTTTCAAACTTCCCGCTCACGGTGTTTGAAAACATCATCCTGCCTGCAGAAGTAGTGGCAACTGGTGGTCAAATCAATTGCAACAACCCAGTACTTACCCTCCAAGGTAATTCGATCACCTCGGGCGTAAGCTACGAATGGTCTGGACCAAATGGATACACTTCCACCAGCCAAAATCCGAATGACATCACCGCTGCTGGTAGCTATACATTGGTGGTAACAGATCCAGTAAATGGTTGTACGGAATCCGCTGTGGCAACCGTAACCGCCAACCAACTTACACCAACGGTTAGCGTAACGACGGATACCATTACTTGTATCAAATCAAAAGTGGTGTTTATTTCTACCGTGACCCCTGCAAACGTTACTTATGCTTGGACGGGTCCAAATGGATTTACTGCAACCACGAAGAATCCGACCAATATTTCCGTACCTGGTGCTTATACCGTGGTAGTGAAAGCGGTAAGCAGTGGTTGTACCGCTACAGCAACCGTAAATGTAATTGAAAACACTACCCCTCCTGGCGTTACAGCGGAAGGTGATACCATCACTTGCGCAGCCAATCAAGGGGTTGTTACCAGTACTTCAGCCACCAACAATGTAACCTATGCCTGGACGGGTCCTGGCTCATTTACATCGGCCGTACAAAACCCAACCGTAACCTTGGTTGGTATTTACACCGTTACTGTAACAGGTCAAAACGGTTGTATTTCTGTAGACAGTGTCGTGGTTGCTCCAGATAAAAACGCACCACAAGTAACCGTAACAGGTGGTACTAAAACATGTACCAACCCAAGCGTAAACTTGGTTGCTAATTCAAACATCGCCGTAACCTGGCTTTGGACTGGACCAAACGGATTTACCTCTACCCTGCCAAACCCTGCTACGACCGATCCGGGTAATTACCTGGTTATTGCTACTGCCGCAAACGGTTGTTCCGTAAGTTCAGCAGTCAACGTGATCGATGATTCGCAAGGCCCTGCAACCGCAGTACCTGTGGTGCAAAAATTGACTTGTACCACTACGCAAATCACCCTGAACGTGGAAGTGCAAGGATCCGGCACCTACACCTATAATTGGGAAGGTGGCAACATCGTATCTGGTAATAATTCGCAAACCATCATCGTAAGCCAAGCGGCTACTTATTCGGTGACGGTTACCAATAACAGCAACGGTTGTACTTCTACCAACGAAGCCACCGTTGATGTAGACGACGATACCCCAAGTGCAGCAAGCATTGCTTCGAAAGACATTGTTTGTTACGGACAAAGCAATGGATCTATTGCAGTTGGCGGCGTTACAGGTGGTTTGCCACCTTATTTGTACTCCCTCGACAACGCACCATTCACGGCATCAAGTACCTTCACCAGCCTGCCTCCTGGCCCACATAACATCGTGATTCAAGACGCAAATGGTTGCGAATACCAGGCATTGATTACCCTGACTGAGCCAGACTCGCTGTTGGTGAACCTCGGACCGGATACAATTATCCACTTAGGCGAAACCATCGACTTGTCTGTAGGCGATGTAACCAACGATCCAGCACGCATCGAATACCTCCAGGTGAATCCTGCCAGCCTTTTCCCAGGTGGCATCGACTCGGCGATCACACTTACCCCACTTTACACCTTGCGCTACACCGTTACTGCGGTTGACACCAATGGCTGTAAAGCAACAGACACACGTCTGGTTATTGTGAACAAAGAACGCCTGGTGTATATCCCGAACATCTTCAACCCAGATTCTGACAACAACAACTTGTTCATGATCTTTGGGGTAGAACCTTACGAAGTGGAAAACATCAAAACCTTCATGGTATTTGACCGTTGGGGAAGCACCGTGCATGAATACCGGAACTTCTTGCCAAACAATCCTGCTTCTGGATGGGATGGAAGAGTCAAGGGAGACAAAGCGGCACCTGCCATCTTTACTTATTTCGCAGAAATCTTGTTCAAAGATGGTCTGACCGAAATCTTTAAAGGCGATGTCCTGCTCCAACGCTAATCAACATCGTTTGATAAAATAAGGCAAAGGCCGGTCTGAGCAATTCAGGCCGGCCTTTTGTTTTGAACACCTATTGCCGCTGCCATAGAAATCCAGTAAATTTGCTAAAATTTTATCCAATATGAAAAAATTGCTTTCTTTCGGAACACTTGCCGGTTTTTTGGCCATCTCGATGGCATTTATGATACACCCATCTGCCCAACCAAGCCAAGAAGTGGTGGAGTTGAAGTGGTACACCTGGGAGGAAGCCATGGAACTGAATAAAACCAACCCCAAAAAAATTATGGTCGATGTATTTACCGACTGGTGTGGATGGTGTAAAAAAATGGACAAAGCAACCTTCGCAAGCCCGGAAGTAGCCGAATACCTGACGCAAAATTTTTATCCGGTAAAACTCAATGCCGAACAACGGGGGGATATTCAATTCAGCGGCCAACGCTTTGCGTATGTGGAAACTGGAAATGGAAAGGGCGTACACACCCTCGCCTATGCACTCCTGGACGGCAAAATGTCGTACCCAACGGTCGTATATCTGAATGAAAAATACGAACGCATCATGATTTCGCCGGGCTATAAAGAACCCGATGGCATGATGCTCGAACTCAAATTCGCGAAGGAAGAACGCTATATGAAACAAAGTTTTGAAGCATACAAAAGCGAAAATTAGTTCCTTGATGGCCTGTAAAATATCAAGACACCGAGGTTCCATTTTCTACCTGACGCTCAGGCATTAATAACACAACCCCTGCTTCCGTTTCTAGACCTAATACCAATACTTCCGAAAAAAAATTGGCAATTTGCCTTGGTGGAAAATTAACAACTGCCAGGACTTGTTTGCCCAAAAGCATTTCCGGCGTGTAAATCTGCGTGATTTGCGCGCTGCTTTTTTTGATACCCAGCTTGGGGCCAAAATCGATTTCCAACTGATAGGCTGGCTTCCTGGCTTTTTCAAAAATCGACACCGCACAAATGGTACCCGTCCGGATATCTACTTTTAAAAAATCAGGAAATGTAATCTGTTCCATCCGGTAAAATCAAAGGTGAACTTATTAAAACGCGCCCAAATATGCCTGTTTTGAAAAAAATATCAAATAAAACGAGGATAAAAGGTTAATTTTTGTTCAATTTGTATAAAAACTGAAAATACCTGACGATAATTGCACTGTGAACCCGAACCCTTCAAGTCTGAAAGCAATGTTATGAATTCAAAATACCTGATAATCATTCTGTTTGGGGTGTGGTGCGCGGTCTGCTGGCGCTGGTACGTGTATGGCGTAAAGGATATGCAACACCAAACTGCCGCAAGAAAAGCCCTGCTACAAGAACCAACCGCTGCGATTGAGCCGGACACGATTGAAACGGAGTCGCCCATCCAGCCCGTAGAGGAACCAGCCGCCAAGTCAAAGCCATCTCCTGCATCCAAAAACACCAAAACCAATTTTTCACCCAATGCCATTGATAAGGTCCAACTCGAATCGGTGGATGATTATATGGTGGTACATTTTCCGTACAATTCGGTTCGGAAAGAAGACAATAACGCGATCAGCGACTACCTCAACAAATTGGCCCAACAACTCATTGCAAGCAAGGAAAAGGTGGTCATCACAGGCCATACCGATTTTGTAGGCGATCCGAAGTCGAACATTGAATTTGGACAAAAACGCGCGAACAGTATCCGCGATATCCTGGTCAAAAAAGGGGTTAAAAAATCACAAATCAAATGCTATTCAATGGGAGATAAAAAACCCGTTGCCACCAATGATACCCCACAAGGCAGGTACAAAAACCGCCGCGTGGTGATTAAAGTCCAAAACTAATTTCCACTGCAACAAGTCTAATAACGCCTTTTATTGTATGTTTGAACAAGATGTAATCAACGGACCTGGAACAGGCACTGTTACCGAACATTCTTTCGAAATTTTTATCATGCTTTTTGGCGCTTTCCTACTCGGCATTTGGCTGGGTTGGATGCTCTGGAGCCGTTATAAGCAAGCGGCGGATAAATTGACCCTCGAAAACCAAAGCCTTACCGCTTCTGCAGATGCAATGCGCACGGAATTGACCAAAGCCAAAACAAACCTGGCTGTTGCTGAAGCGGATCGCAGTAATTATGCCGCGCAACTGGAAACCCTGCACCTCAACAACGGTAACCTGCGCGACCAAATGGATGAAATGGAAGCCCAAATGGAAACGCTTTCGGCCCGCAACCGCCAACTGGAAACGGAACTCGGCTTATCCCTCCCACTGGAAACCCGCGCCGCACATACGCCCATTCCCCTCGAAATTGAAACCCTCGATTTCTCCGGCGCTGATGTGCAAGCAGAAGATGAAACCTTGTTGGATGCCCCTGAAATGGACGTTCCATTGGCTGATTCAATAGAGGCGCCCATCGAACTAGAACTGGACGCTACCATTACGGCCCCCACTGATACACATGCCGGATTCGACTTTTCGAACGAACCGGAAGAAGATCTCTTTTTTGAAGACGAACCCGCAGCTACAACAGTAGTGCCTACGGTCGTGCCGCTCACCGTTTTAAATGAAGCCGTGGAGATCGAATTGGCCGGTATGGCGCCTGTAGAACCGCAGGAGCTGGTAACCGCCTTCGAAATGGAGACGGTTGCACCTGTTATGGCACCCGTTGCAATGCCCGCTATCGAAACGTTCGACATAGACGATCGCCTGGAAAAACCATTGGACGCTTTTGTGCCTGTTGAAATTACAACGCCGGCTTCAGACCATGTACCATTCGCCGCTTTTGTCGCCGAAAACGATGACTTAACGGTGGTGGAAGGCATCGGACCCAAAATCCAGGAGTTGCTCAACCAGTTTGGCATCCACAGCTACCAGCAATTGGCCGAAACCGATGTGAACCGTTTAAAGGAAATCCTCGCTTCGGGTGGCGGCCAATTGGCGATGCATGACCCGGGTACCTGGCCTGCGCAGGCAAATTTGGCAGCAAACGATCAGTGGGACAACCTGAAAGCCATTCAAGGCTTTTTGAAAGGTGGGAAAAAACCGGAATAACTACACGTAGCCCATACGCGTAAGGGCGCGCTCGTCATCCCGCCAATTGTCTTTTACCTTTACGGTCAATTCCAAAAACACTTTGGTTTGGATGAACCGCTCTATGTCCATTCGGGCCTGGGTGCCCAATTTCTTAATAGAATCACCATTTCTACCCAAAATAATGGCCTTTTGTGTTTCCCGCATCACAAAAATAGAGGCTTGTATGCGCGCAATGGCCACGCCCGCATTTGTCGTACTATCCTGAAAAGAGTCGATGCTTACTTCACAACAATATGGAATCTCGTCTGAATAGAGGAAAAAGATCTTTTCCCGAATGATTTCAGCCACAAAAAACCGCTCTGGCCGATCGGTCAATTGATCAATGGGATAGTACGGCGGATTTTCCGGTAAATAGCGAATGATCATTTGCCGTACCGCGTCTGCATCCAGGTTTTTTTGTGCCGAAATCGCCAAAGTATCTGTAAAATTTACCCTTTTGCGCCACCAATTGCCCGCATCATCGTGCCGTTGCGGGTCCACTAAATCCGATTTATTCAAAATTAACAAGATGGGCGCGGTGGATTTTTTCAACACCTCAATGACGGGGTTGTCATTTTCAAGTTCTTCCGTCAAATCAAAAACAAAAAGCATCAGATCGGCATCTTCGACCGTGCCTTCCACAAAACGATTCATCGCATTGTGCATTTTATAGGATGGCGACTTTACATAACCCGGTGTATCCGAAAATACGATTTGAAAATCCTCGCCCGTCAAGATGCCAATAATACGATGCCGGGTAGTTTGCGGCTTGTGCGTAATAATGCTCATGCGCTCTCCTACCAAGGCGTTCATCAGGGTCGATTTGCCTGCATTGGGCCGCCCGATAATATTCACAAAACCAGATCGAAATGCCGGTTTGGATGCTACTGTTGTTGTTTCTTCCATTGAGTTGTAAAAAACTGCAAATTACGCGCTTTTTACGGGCATTTAGAACTTTTTAACGACCGAAACCGTCTGTTTCTCATGTTTTACCGTGCCATCCGGATGAAAAATCTCAAAATACAGGATGTAAATGCCTGGACGTACCCGAATTCCTTCGTCCGAATCGCCATCCCAGCGCAAACTTCCCTCTGTTCCAACCAGTTCTTGCCGCACAATACGCTTTACCGGACTGCCATCGGCATCATAAATGGTCACGCTGGCTGCAAATCCGGTTGCTGGAACGACATACAAAATATCCAAAAAATCTTCCCGACCATCATCGTCGGGCGATAAACGTTTGACGGGCAACTGAATTAAATCGGCATTGGTCGGAACGGTGTTCAATTGCTGACTATTCGGTAAAGTTGGCGTGCCAGGCGCCCCGGTACGAATGGGCGCTGCCGAAGTCCAGTTCGTCGCCAGGTTGGTCGGTTGGTCCGTACGGATGCGTTCGAGCGCAACCCCTTCCCGGTCGCTGATGCTATACAAGGCGTTGTGCCAATCGTCGGTATAATTCAAACTATCCAGCACAACGGTTTGGCCATTGTTCGACCAGTACAGGGTCAAATTATCGGCATCGTCGCCATAAGACGGCCCCGATAGAGACAACACTTGTTCGGGTAAAATACCATCATAACGGCTTATAATATCATCTGGACTGGCGGTAAACACTACATAATCATCCGGAAAAACCAGGCGTTTCAACAAAACTGGTTTAATATCCGAACCATTGTTGAAGTTTGCGAGGTAAAATTTTTCCAAGCTAAAAATCTTTTTGCTCACATTCACATACTCCACATAACGCGATCCACCGGAAAGTGGATTGCATAAAATTTCATTGGCCACCATATCCCCTACTGCGGGTATTTCCGGCAATCCGACCCGAATTTCCGGGCTATTTGCCGGAATGCTGTTGCCGGCACAATCGGTTATAAGTTGGTTTACCGTTAACTTATATACCTGGCCCGCTTGCAAACTCGTCCCCAACTGCAAGGTGACGATGCGGCGATCGGTATTGCTTTGGGTGGCAGCAAGTAAATCGAGGGTGGGTTCAAAACTGTAACCCGCTACATTGTTGGCATTCACCTTATCCAATCCTTCTGAAAAAGTGAGCAACACGGTGGTGGCACTTTCTGGAAATGCGCTCAACAGACTAGGCTGGGTCGCATCGGGTGTT
>CAIVGO010000299.1 GCA_903905445.1 uncultured Bacteroidota bacterium | reverse complement strand
CGGTTGTTGATTTTCACCGACTGGCAGGTACAACCCAAATCGGAGTGGATGCTAAAGGCAAAGTCGAGCGCCGTAGCACCTTCCGGCAATATTTTCATTTCACCTTTCGGCGTGTAAACATGCACGCCTTCGGCAAACAGATTACTTTGGAAATCGGCCAAAAACTCTACCGCACTGCCCGAATCGTTGCCATCTAGCGTTTCCCGCACCTGGCTCAACCAGTTTTCAAACACATCCACTTTGTTGCCCAGGCCTTTGATGCCCTTGTATTTCCAGTGGGCAGCAAAACCGCGTTCGGCAATTTCATCCATGCGTTCGGAGCGAATTTGAACCTCTACATACCGGCCTTGTGGACCGATGACGGTGGTGTGCAAGGATTCGTACCCGTTTGCTTTGGGGGTGGTAATCCAGTCTTTCAGGCGTTCGGCAATCGGTTTATAATAATCCGTAACCGCCGTGTATACTTGCCAACAGGAAAGGCGTTCGTGCGCAGTAGGTACATCAACCACAATTCGGATCGCAAAGAGGTCATAAATATCCTCAAAGGCGACATGTTTACTTTTAATTTTATTTCGAATTGAATAGATGCTTTTGGGACGGCCCGTGATGCGCACCTTTACCTCCATTTCCAGTAAAGAATCCTTAATGGGTTTGATAAACTCCTCAATGTAAAGTTCGCGGCTGCGCTTTGTTTGCGCCAGTTTGTCGGCCAGTTCGTGGTATTCCTCTGGATGGGTGATTTTCAGACAGATGTCGTGAAATTCACTTTTGATTTTATATAAACCCAGTCGGTGGGCAAGCGGGGCATAAATCGTAGAGGTTTCGGCCGCAATTTTCAATTGTTTGTGTTGCGCCATGCTTTTGATGGTACGCAAGTTATGCAGGCGGTCGGCCATTTTAATCAGTACCACCCGCACATCGCCGATCATGGCTTTGAGTACTTTACTCAGGTTTTCGGCTTGCGGGCTTTCCGAATCATGCAATCCATCGAGTTTTGTTAAGCCATCCACAATGAGCGCGACGCGGTCGCCAAATTGGTCGTGTATTTGTTTGAGGGAAACATCGGTATCTTCTACTACATCGTGTAAAAGCGCGCACACCACGGCGGTTGGGCCTAATCCGATTTCTTCCACACAAATACGGGCAACCTCAATGGGGTGCAGGATGTAAGGTTCGCCTGATTTGCGGCGTTGTTTTTGATGTGCTTGGGCGGCGAGTTCAAAAGCGGCGCGGATGAGTTGGCTGTCACGTTTGTCGATGGGGGTTTTAATCGACTTCAATAAATTGCGATAGGCGCGCTGAATTAAAGCCCGGTCGTTGCCTTCACCAGGTATTGCCACGTCTTTCACAGCGGGCGTAATTTCTTCCTGCAACCCGGCCGCGAGCGGTTCCGAGTTCAAAATAATTGATTCATCCTGCTCCATAATTCCTGCTGTTTCACATTTTTTTTGATCGCTTTACAAAAATAAGCTAAAAATCCTGCAATTCAAAGCCATTTGGCAACTGTTAACTGTTTTTATAATCATTCTACATTTTGAGTTTCCAAAAAATGTCTATACTTTTGCACTCCTTTTCTAAGGCTTGTTATCCAGTGGTAATTTGGTACGTATGTTTTTCCACAAGGAAGAATTGTAAGTCAGCAAAGAACATACCATAAATAACAATTAAGTGTTAAAATGCGGGCGTGGCGAAATTGGTAGACGTACCAGACTTAGGATCTGGCGCCGTGAGGCATGGGGGTTCGAGTCCCTCCGCCCGCACTCTCTCCGATTGTTGATTCAAGGAACCATGATTGTTTATGCGATCATGGTTTGATTTTTGAAAGCAGCAATCGATCTGTCCATAGATCAATCATATTCATATGCCTAACGTTGTCCGTAAAGACCTCGACAACACTTCTGCGGTCTTGACTGTTACTGTCACCCGCGACGAAATAAAACCAAAATTTGATGCCGAATTAAAAAAGTTCCGTCAGCGCGCAGCCATTAAAGGTTTCCGCCAGGGCCAGGCCCCGATGGACTTTGTTAAACGCATGTACGGCTCGGCGATTTTTGGCGATATCGTCAATGATCTGATCTCCAACGATCTGTACAATTACATCCGCGAGGAAAACTTAAATACCCTCGGCCAGCCGCTTCCTGTAGAAAACCAAACCATGTTTTCTTACAAGCCCACTTTTGACGAGCAATATTCTATTGATTTTGAAGTGGGTATTGTGCCGCCTTTTGAAATTCAGGGACTAACCACCGATCAAACTTTTGAGCGCCTGGTCATCGACAACCTGGATGCACTGGCTGCCGAAGATCTCGACTATGCACGCAAACGCATGGGCGGACGCAGCAATCCTGAAGATGATATTCAGGATAATGACATGGTAAAAATAAAATCGAACGAGCTCGAAAATGGCGTTGTAAAAGAAGGCGGTTTGGAAACAACCGTTACATTGCTCGTGAAAGATGTAAAAGACGAGGCCCTTAAAGCCGAATTATTGAGCAAAAAACTCCATGATACCCTGGTCTACCGTCCACGCAGCATTGAAGACAGCCAGGATGAAGCAAAATACCGCAAATATATTCTGGGATTAGAATCGGATAACGGTCAGGTAATTGGTGAAGAATTCGAAGGCACCATTGTGGAAGTAAGCCGCGTGGGACTTGCCGAATTGAACCAGGAATTTTTTGAAGGTTATTTCGGTCCAGGTGTTACGAACGAGGAGGAAGCCATAGAACAATTGAAAAAAGGGATCGCACAGTTTTACGAAACCCGTTCTGATGCGATTCTGTACCGCAATATTCAAGAGCATTTGGTGAAAAATAACCCGATCGAGCTGCCAGAACGTTTTCTGAGACGCTGGTTGATGGTTTCAAATGAAGGCAAACTTACCCAGGCAGATATTGACGCTGAATTTGATCCATTTGCTGGAAATCTGCGTTGGACCCTCATCAAAGACCAGATCAAAGATGCCTTCGGATTGGAAGTGACCGATGAAGATGTGCGCAATGAATACCGCAATAAAGTACGCGCTTATTTCCAGGTAGAATTGCCAGACCACTTGCTCGAATCAAGTGTAGACCGGGTGATGGCAGAGGCAAAAGATTTGGAGGAAACAAAATCCAATATTGAGGCGGATAAAATTTTCAAACAAATTGTGACTCAGTTGACGATTGTTGAAAAACCAATTCATTCGGAAGCATTCCACGCAATTTTGGAGTTATTGTCAAAAAACACCGAAGCTGTTCCGGAAATTGACATGGACAACGATGTAATTGAGGCAGAAGAAGTGGTGTAAAAACCGGAAAATGCTCGGCCCTTGCCTGGTTTTCGTTCATCGGATAAAACATGCATTTCATCTGGTTTTTTAAGCCAACTATCCAGCATTTCAGTTCCATTTTTTCAGATTGTAACCTATTCGCCAAATCGTTGTTTTATTTGCCTCAAAAAGATATTCTATGTTCAATAAAAATGAATTTCAAAAGTACGCTACCAAGCATTTAGGCATGAGTAGCATGCACCTCGAAAAGTACATGGAGGCGTCGGTTTCCGTACCGAATATCCAGGCTTTCACGCCGTATGTCATTGAAGAACGCCAAATGAACGCCGCATCGCTCGACGTTTTTAGCCGTTTGATGATGGACCGGATTATTTTCATGGGCGTTCCGGTAACGGAATATGTGTCCAATGTAATTCAGGCGCAATTGCTGTTTCTGGAATCAACGGACCCAAAACGCGATGTGCAAATGTTTATCAACAGCCCGGGCGGTTCGGTCATTGATGGATTGGGTATTTACGACACCATGCAATACGTTTCACCGGATGTTGCCACCATTTGTACCGGTTTGGCTGCTTCTATGGGTGCTGTATTATTGGCTGCCGGTACCAAAGGCAAACGCAGCGCTTTGTTCCACAGTTATGTGATGATCCACCAGCCTTCTGGCGGCGCACAAGGACAAATGTCGGACATCGAAATTTCGTACAAGCTCATCAAAAAGATGCAGAAATCATTGTACGATATTTTGGCGCACCACACCGGACAACCGTACGAAAAAATTGAAGAAGATTGCGACCGCGACAACTGGATGAGTTCTGCCGATGCGCGGGATTACGGTTTGGTGGATGAAGTTTTGGATCGCAACAACCCACGGACAAAAAAAGACTAGTTTTTAGCCTCTTTTTCGTTCAATTTGTCCCGGAGAAACGAATTCAAGGTGTTCGTTTCTCCGGTTTTTTTTAGTAGAAGCGCTACCTTTAGCGCCCCCATGGAGGTGTAAAATATGCCTCCAATACTTTTTTTGACTCAAGCGCTTACCATATATGATCAAACGCGGTAAACCTACCCAGCATCGTTGTTCTTTTTGCGGACGCGGTGAAGAAGAAGTGATGATTCTTGTTTCTGGTATGGACGGACAAATCTGTGAAACCTGTACCGAAAAAGCACAGGAAATCATCAACCAGGAATTGCGCAAGGCGGGTGTTGAACCGCCAGTGGAAGAAAAAACGGGTAAAAGCTCGAAATTCGGCGGCCCCGTTGAGTTGATTCCACCGAAAAGCATCAAAACCTTTCTCGATAAATATGTAATTGGTCAAGACGAAGCCAAAAAGGTGCTCGCCGTGGCTGTTTACAACCATTACAAGCGCGTTTCCCAACAAATGAAGATCAATGAAGACGGCGTTGAGATTGAAAAATCGAACGTCCTGTTTATTGGTCAAACCGGTACCGGCAAAACCCTGATGGCAAAGTCGATCGCCAAACTGCTCAATGTTCCCTTCACCATTGTTGACGCAACGGTATTTACCGAAGCAGGTTATGTAGGAGAAGACGTTGAAAGTATCCTCTCACGCCTGTTGCAGGTGTGCGACTATGATGTGGAAGCAGCAGAGCGCGGCATTGTGTACATCGATGAAATTGATAAAATTGCCCGCAAACAAGGCAATCCGTCCATCACCCGCGATGTGTCGGGCGAAGGCGTACAACAAGGCATGCTGAAAATGTTGGAAGGCGCCGAAGTATTGGTACCCCCACAAGGCGGCCGCAAACACCCGGAGCAAAAACTGGTAAAAGTAAACACCGGCAATATCCTGTTTATCTGCGGTGGCGCATTTGATGGCATCGAAAAAGTAATTGCACGCCGGGTGAATACCCAGGTGATCGGGTACAACAAAAAAGAATTTGAAAAAATTGATCGGGAAAATCTCCTGCAATACGTGAGCCACCAGGACGTGAAAAACTTCGGCTTGATTCCGGAGTTGGTGGGTCGTTTGCCGGTTGTAGTGCACCTTGATCCGCTAGACCTGGATGCATTGCGCCGCATTTTGACCGAACCACGCAATGCTTTACTGCGCCAGTATGAAGAGTTGTTTTCGCTGGAAAATATTCAACTCATCCTCGAACCGGCTGCGGTTGATTTCATTGCCGAAAAAGCATTGGAATACAAATTAGGTGCCCGCGGCTTGCGCTCTTTGTGTGAGGCGGTGCTAACGGATGCGATGTTCGAAATGCCTACACCAACAAAAAGTGCAGAGCAGCGCCAATTGATTATCACCCGCGCTTATGCAGAAGAAAAACTGGAACGCTCCCGCATGGGTCGCTTGAAGGCAGCATAAAATCGCTTCGTGGAATTGGGTTAAAAAAAATCGCTGATGTGGAAGGTTTCTTCCCATCAGCGATTTTTTTATGAATCCTGTTTTGGCAACAAGTCTAATTTGCCAAAGTAACGTCGCCTTTCTTTTTGATTTCAAATACCTGTCCGCAATAAGCTATTTTGGCCACTAAGTACCAGCCGCATACGCCGGGCTTAAAGTCTTTGCTTTTAAAATTGCCATTCCAGCCTTCATTGATTTGTTCGGAGTGGAACATCATATTACCCCAGCGATCAAATACCTCAAAACGGTAGTCCGTCAATTCAACCCCTATCGGGAAAAATGGGTGGAAGGTAGCATTCTCTGCGCGACTTGCATTGGGCGAAAAGACATTGGGCACATATACATAGGAGGCATCAAATTCAAAATCAGCCCAATTTACACTGGCCTCGGCGCGCTGGGTTTCGCAAACATTGCGCACTTCTACCCACACAATGCCAGGTTCTACTGCGGTGGTATTTTCGGTGATGGCCCCGTTCCACCATTGATAACTCAGGTTGTTTTGTCCGGCACCTACAATGGGTGTAAGGCGTACACCGCTGGTATCACAAGGCAAAATGGCGTCTTGCAAATTGACGGTGAGCGCGGGAATAGACGCGATAAGGGTGTCT
>CAIVGO010000298.1 GCA_903905445.1 uncultured Bacteroidota bacterium | reverse complement strand
TATTGCAGCACCCGTACCGTCTATTTGAATCAGATCACCCCCTTGGCAGCCATACACCATGCGATCTTGTAAGCGATAGCCAATTCCATTCACATAGTTACCACAGGAGTTGGGGAGGGGGGCTAAAGTTGCCATACCGCCCACATTATCAATTATTAAAGTATGTAAATAACTGGCACCTGTGGAATCATTCACAACAAACATGGGGGCTTTCTTACAATCAACCGGTGGGCGCTGGGCATACAGGCAGGAAGTGGCGAGGGCGAGCAAGGCAATCAGGAGCAATGGTTTCATACAAAGTTGGTGTTTTTAGCAGTGGTGCGTAAAAACAGCGGGCGGTTGCATCGTAGTGATTTAGAAAATAATTGGTGCAAATTCAAAATTGAATTTTAAATTTGCACTAACCAAATCTAAAATCATGATTGAGCGCGCTGTATTACCGAATATTCTGGAGGATGCAAAGTATTTTCCAGTCCTGGGCATCATAGGTCCACGGCAGGTAGGTAAAACTACCCTTGCCCAGTCACTGCGCGCACTTTTAGGCAAAGAAACCCTTTATTTTGACCTGGAATTGGATGAAGATGCGCGGTTGTTGGAGCAACCAAGTCGGTTTTTCCAACAAAATGCCGACAAGTGTATCATCATTGATGAGATACAACGGGCCCCGCATTTATTTACCCTCCTCCGTGCGGTGGTGGATCAAAATCGAGTTCCTGCGCGTTTTATCTTGCTTGGTTCCGCTTCTCCCTGGCTTTTACGCAATGCATCGGAGTCTTTGGCGGGGCGGATTGCCTATACCGAATTGATGCCCTTTGGTTTGCCGGAGTTGCCAACCACCATTTCGTATCAAACCCATTGGTTTCGGGGTGGTTTCCCCGACGCACTTTTAGCGCCTTCCGATGCGGTATGCAGGCGCTGGCTGGAAAACTTAGTTAAAACTTTTATCGAGCGCGATGTGCGGCTGCTTGGGTACGAACTTGCACCGGCAGCCTTGTCGCGCTTAATCATGGTGCTATCAACAGTACATGGTAATTTGTTGAACATCAGTGATATATCCCGTACTTTAGGGGTTTCTCAACCCACAGTAAAGCATTATTTAGATATCCTGGAAGCGGCGTTTTTAATTGAACGATTGCAGCCTTATTTTGTGAATACCACCAAGCGGCTTGTTAAATCGCCCAAGTTATACCTGCGCGATTCAGGTATTTTGCATTATTTGGCGGGAATAGGCTCAAGCGAGGCATTGTATAATCATATCCTTGCAGGTGCGTCGTGGGAAGGATATGTGATTGAGCAAATTCGGCGCAGTACCTTTCAGCGCTGGCAGTACTTTTTTTACAGGACTCAAAAAGGGGCCGAAGCCGATTTGTTGTTGATCACGCCGCAGGGGAAAAAGGTACTTATTGAAATAAAACTCAGCAATGCGCCCACTTTATCGGCTGGTTTTTTTGAAGTTGCCAAGGATGTTCTGGCAGATTATACTTATTTGATCACACCCGACAGCCACAATTATCTGCGCGAAGATGGGTTGCACGTGTTGCCTTTGATGGATTTTTTGAAAATTGAGTTAGTTAAAATGTTTTAAAACCCAAATTCGGGATTTTTTATCCATTACCACGCTACCACAAATCCTTGATAAAATCTTAAGCATCAAAAAATTGCGTGTAAATGCACGAATAATTGTGCTTTATCGTGTCATCGTTACTGTCGGGGTGACTGAAAAAGTCGCCCCGACAGTAACGATGACGCATTACCACGAATATCTGGCAAAAAAACTTATGAAAACGAACCGATCATACTAAGAAAATCATGCATGACATCTAAAGATTCCTATAATCCCATGTAAATGCGTAACAAGCGTCACCCCTAATCTTTGTGAAAGCAAAAATTAGGGGTGACTCATGTTAAAAAAGTGGGTATTACAAAAAATTAATATTTCACCACAGGGATTGTTCTGCTGAAATCCTTGCCTACGATGCGCACAAAATAGGTACCAGCAGGTAGGTTTTCCATGTTCAGTTTGTAATAGAGGGTGTCGCTTGGATCTAGTTGTTTGGTCAACATTATTTTACCCAATTGGTCCATCAATTGCAGGGACTCCATGGTAGCGCCGGTGCAAATGATGTTTATTTCTGCTTGCGCCGGATTTGGGGCCACCTGGATGTTTACCTGTTTATGGGCTTGTTGGGTGCCACTCACGAGCGTCACCACAATTTCATCGGAAGCGGTACAACCGGCGGCATTACTTACCGTTACGCTATAGGTGCCCATCACCTCGACGCTAATGGATGCTGTGTTTGCTCCTGTAGACCATAGATAAGTTAGGTCAGGATTTAGCTCGGCGTTCAAGGTGACAATCGATCCCGCTTGCAGGGTGGTGTCGGGTCCCAAATTGACCGTTGGTAGTGGATTTACCAGCACTTCGGAATTGACAGCCGCTGCCGCACAGCCATCGGAAGTTCCGGTAACGGTATAAATGGCCGTTGCATCGGGTGTTACCTCAATAGTTGGACTGGTAGCGCCGTTGCTCCAAAGGAAGTTTTCTGCGCCTGAGGCGGTTAAAGTTGCCGTTTCACCTGCACAGATGCTTGCACTATTTACCGAAATAACCGGAATAGGGCGTACATTTACTTCGGTACTAAGCGCTGCTGCCGCACAACCATTGGTGGTGCCGCTGACCGTGTAGATCGCAGTTGCATCGGGTGTCACCTCAATGCTTGGACTGGTGGCGCCGTTGCTCCATAGGAAGTTCTCCGCGCCCGTAGCGGTTAAGGTTGCTGTTTCGCCCGCGCAGATGCTTGCACTATTTACCGAAATAACCGGAATGGGGCGTACATTTACTTCGGTACTGATCGCTGTCGCCGAACAACCATTGGTGGTGCCGCTGACCGTGTAGATCGCCGTTGCATCGGGAGTTACCTCAATAGTTGAACTTGTAGCGCCATTGCTCCAAAGGAAGTTTTCTGCGCCTGAGGCGGTTAAAGTTGCCGTTTCACCTGCACAGATGCTTGCACTATTTACCGAAATAACCGGAATTGGTCGTACGGTTACTTCGGTGCTGAGCGCTGCTGCCGCACAACCATTGGTGGTGCCGCTGACCGTGTAGATCGCCGTTGCATCGGGAGTTACCTCAATGCTTGGACTTGTGGCGCCG
>CAIVGO010000297.1 GCA_903905445.1 uncultured Bacteroidota bacterium | reverse complement strand
GGTTGGTATTTGAGCACTTTATACCGGCCCATGCCATGTACGTTTTTGTTGCCATCGCGGCCTTTAAAGCGCAATTTGAGCGGGTATTCGGCCTGGTCCATAAAAATGCGGAAAGGCACGGTGTTGCCCGATTGCGGGTCGGTGAGGTCGATATTGCGCAAATAGTACAGGCTTGACAGGATATCGTGCACACAATCGGTTACATTGTGTTCCGTTTTTTTCTCCTCGCCGCCTTTTTGTGGTGCGCGCCACACCGACATTTTTTTGGTGCTTTGGTTGAAGGAAATTTTTTCAAAAATATGGTAATTGCCTTCATTTACGCTGCGTTCGGAATAATTGGGCAGCAGGGTACTTTTGTTTACCCAGGAATCGTATTGGTCTTGCACTTTAAAAAACCATTCGTAGGAAGGATAGGTTTTGCCGTAAGCCTGGTAGTGCCATTGTTTGTCTTCATCAAACACTTTAAAGGTCACTTCACCGGCTGAGAGCCACACAAAATTCCAGTTATAGAAAATTTTGTAGGTAAGTTTTTCACCATTTTGGAAGGTGAAATTGGCAGCCTGGCAAGAGTCAATGCCTTGTGCATTGATTTCCGGGGCTTCCGGGGCTTTATGTTCTGGCAATTGGAGCGCCATTAAAAGAAATCCTGTAACTAAGGTGGGGATTTTACTCCGTATCATATCCGATTGTTTTGGTGATATGGACGCTAAAAAGCGAAAAAGTACCAATTAACGCTGGCAAAATAAGGTTTATTATCCAGAGTAAAAAGGTAGCAGCGAGGGCACTAATTTCATTGGCACCAAAATGTCCCCACACAAAAACAGCCAGGTTGCCCCGGATCAACAGGCTGGCCAGCGTTGGTAGTGGTAGGATGGTTTGTAAAAAAAAGATCAGGAAAATACCCGCGTAAGCCGTGAAAAACGCAGGATTTATCTTAAAAAAACAAAGCAGAAAATAATACTGGGTAGAATAAGTAATATACCGTGCAGCCGACCAGCCGTAAGTATAGAGCAGGTCTTTTCGACTTAAATGTTCGAGTAATTCTATTTTGGGGTGCAAAAACTGCAAGTACGGGGCCTTACTCAGCCGCTTTAACCTTGGAACGAAGGCCGGACCGTTGAAATAAACCACATAACAAACCAGCAGGCCTGCCAGCGCCCCCACAAGGGCCCAGTGCCACCACACGGGCAATACGGGAATCAGGACGCGGGCCAGGTATAAGCCGCCTGCAACCCCAGCCAGAAGGTTGACGAGGTACTGCGCGATACTTCCCACCACATTGGCAAGTACTGCATGCCATTGGTTGCTGCGCCGAACAAACAACATACGCCCTCCTATTTCTCCAATTCGATTGGGCGTGATCAGGGCAAAACAAATGCCGGCTAAAACTGCTTTAAAGGCATGTACCAAGGAAATTGGCTCATAACGCAACATGTAATAGCGCCATTTAATGGCTTCTATCAACCAGTTGAGGGGCAAAAGCAATAAGGTCAGTAAGAGATATACCGGCGATGCCTGGTAAAGTTGTTGCACAAAGACTTGCCAAAGGGCCGAAAGGTTGGTTCGCGCATGCAGTTCGGCATACAGCACCCAACTCAAAATCCCGATGACCAGGATTTGAAAGGCTCGGTTGATAAACCGCCGATGGGTTTGGATCAGCAACAAAAACGCGCGTGATTTGGACATGGGATTAATTTAAAAAGCAAGCATTTTTAACAAAAATGGGCAACCCACCGATTTGGAGGATTGCCCATGCTTTAATCAGCAGATGATCGACTAGTAGCCGGCATCTTTATTTCCTTTGAAAGAACCTTTCTTAGGTGCTGGTTTGCCAGCTTCTTTGCCTTCTGGACGTGCCATTTCCGTTTCGCCTTTAGCAACGCGGAATTCAACACGACGGTTTTGCAAGTTTGCACCGTCAACTGGGATGAGGGTAGTACCTTCACCAACCCAGTTCAGGATCAAACGGTCGCGTGCAATACCGTGTTGTGCAACGATAAAGTCGATGGCCGCTTTAGCGCGGTTGTAAGACAATACGTTGTTGTATTTTTCAGTAGAGCGTTTGTCGGTACCACCGATTGCAACCACTTTAAGTTCAGGATTTTGCTTCAGGACAGTAGCGATTTGGTACAATTTCTCGTACTCAGCGTATTCAACACCGTAGCTGTTGTCTTTGAAGTTGATCATAGGCAGGAACCACTCTGTTACCTTTGGAGCAGGCAATTTGAAGTTTGCCAATTTCGCGTCGATCAAACGGTTTACGTCTGTCTCTGTGATTGGTTTTGGAACTTGAGCAACGCCCATTGCGTCCACTTTGTAACCTGGAGGAGAGAAAGGCTCTTTGTCCTGGTAGTCCGCAACTTTATCGCCATCGCTGTCCAGTGTAACACCTTTTGTGTTTACACGTGCACCAGCAGGGCTGTTGTCTTCGTCGTCGATTGCGTCGATGATACCGTCAGCATCGGTGTCGGTTGGGTCGTATACTGGACGTGCTTCCAACGCAGTGATTGCATTAGAAACTTCATTCAGTGGGTTCGCCCAGTACAAAGGCTCAGAGATTTTAGAACCGTCTTTGCTCTTTCCGATGTTGAAGTTTAATTGCAGGTGCGGGAAGTGCAACAGGTCACCGTAAGAAGTGCTGCCCTGACCAATGTTTTCGTCAGAATCCAACAAATCTTTGTTGTTGCCGAATACATTATATAAAGTGTATTCCAAACCGATGTTCAGTTTAGGGCTAACACGGTATGCAATGCCTGCGCCAAAGCTCAGGTGCAAACTAGTCTCTGCTTCTTGTTTAGTGGTAGCAGTTGGGCGAATGTTACCTTCTCTCAATACACCGCTGTATTCAGTTGAGTAGTTGTTGAAACCAACGCCAGCAAATGCATTCAAGAGGACTTTACGGTTTGGCTTGTTGAAACGCAAGTTGTTCAAAGCGATTACCGCTTGTGCATCACCAGAAATCCAAGTCAAAGCAGATTTTCCTTGTGGAATGCTACCTACAGCATCACGTTCGTTGGTTGCAGAAGCAAACAGGAAATTGCCGCGCAAAGAGAACACATGGTCCAATGCTTTGCGTACGTGCAAACCGCCACCGAAACCAGGTTTCGCATCGAGGTCGCCCGTTACGAAGGCAGAACCAAGATCAAGGCCAATTTCCCATTGATCTTTAGGGGTGAAAGAGCGAGCAGGTGCAGCAGCATCTTGCGCTGAAAGGGCGCATGCTACAAGGGCAAAAAGAAAAGCAAAAGTTAATTTTCTAACCGTCATAAGGTCGTTGCTTTTTGTGTAATGAGTGAATTAAGAACAGTTTTGTCGTTGTGGTTTGGGGTCAAATTCTTCAGTACGATGGGTATGCCGTATTGCAATTTGGATTAGTTCCCGGTGGCGCATACTACGCCCCCAGCTTTCTAAGGGCCAAATATAGGGCGTTGGTAGAAATGTTATTAGGTTTTGGGTTAATTTTTATCATTTCTTGTATTGCATTGCGAATTGTTTGCGAAATATCGCTAAATATCGCCTGATCTGTCATCACGGCATCGGGTTGCATCAAATATGCAAACACCCTGGCCATGCCGCAGTTGGCAATGAAATCGGGAATCACGCCGGTATGCTCGTCAGTAAAACGTGCAGTTGGGCCAAAAAACACCTCATCATCCACAAAAGGTACATTGGCACCGCAGGCAATGACTTCCACCCCACCTGCCAACAATTGATCTACCTGATCGCGGCGTACTAATTTGGAAGCTGCACCTGGAATGAAGATATCGGCACCCATGTTCCAGATTTTTTCATTCACTACTTCAAAGGGCAACAAATCAGGCGCAACCAACTGGTTTCCATTTTTCTGGTTGAACAGGGTTTTAACTGCTTCGAGGCTCAGTCCTTCGGGAGCCAGGATACCGCCATCGCGGTCGATGATCCCAACGACTTTCACCCCTTCTTTGGCCAGGTAACAAGCCGCTGCGGAGGCTACATTTCCCCAGCCTTGTATAATCGCGGTTTTGCCTGTCGGCGTAATTTGGTGGTACAAGTCATAAAAATGCCGTACCGATTCGGCTACCCCATAACCCGTAATCAGGTCGGCTACGGCGTATTTATGTTCTCCGCTTTCAGGTACAAATTCCGGGTCTTCTACAATTTTGGTGCAACCGTACCGCAATTGACCTATTATATTAATGTGCTGTCCTTCCGTTGGTTTCAGATGCCCTTTTACAATGCCTTCTTGTGGATGCCACAAGCCAAGCGCTTCCGTAATGGGCACTACATCTTTCAATTCATCTACATTTAAGTCGCCGCCGGTACCATAATAATGCTTCAAAATGGGCAACACGGCACGGTACCAGCGTTGTAATACTTCCCAGCGGCGCGGATCGGCAGGATCGAAATTAATGCCGCTTTTGGCACCACCGATGGCTGGTCCACACACACTAAATTTGATTTCCATGACTTTTGCCAAAGAAATGACTTCTTCTTTGGTTAGGCCTTTGCGCATACGCGTGCCCCCGCCTGCTGCGCCCCCGCGCAAGGAATTGATCACAATCCAGCCTTGTGCGTCTGTTTCGGCATCATGCCACTCAAAAACAACTTCCGGCTTTTTTGCTTTGTACCGGTTCAATAAATCTTCCATGTTGTGTGGTATAAATTTGGTCAGGTAAAAAAAACACATCGCGTTTGCTCAAAACCGGCGCAAAAGTAGCAGCCATGCTGCATAACTTCAAAGCCTGGATGCGATTCCCTTCGAATCTTTTCCCAAACTCTTCTACTTTTGGCCCATGTTGCTGTGCAGGGACAATGTTTTTTGTTCAAATTACCACCTGCAAGCACTTTACTTGCCTCCAAATCTACATTTTTGCGCAAAACATGTTACAAAACTGGCTTAAACCCGTGGAGGCCAAATTGGCCCGATTTGCTCAAGCGCAGCCCGCGCATACCTTGGGGGCACGCATTGGC
>CAIVGO010000296.1 GCA_903905445.1 uncultured Bacteroidota bacterium | reverse complement strand
CGCTTCCATACGGGCGAGCAACTTACTCCCGCGCCCGGGTGCCAGCAGCGTGCCATCGACAAACAAACCCAAGGGTTGTTCATTGAGCCAAATTTCAATTTCTTTGTCTTTTTGACGGAAAATAAACTCCCGATCAGAGGTAGAAGCCACTAAAACACTGGTTTTGCCTGTTTTTAACGCCGCGTACACCAAAACGGGCTCCTGATAAATGGTGGCGTACAGGCCTTCCGAATAGAGGTCAAAAATACCAGGCTTTTTTATAATGGTTCGATTGGTCGACAACAAACCCAACATTTCTGTATCCCAGGGAACCAGGTTTTTAGCCGCTTGTTTGCGAATCCGTTCCCGCAATTTTGCCAAAGTTCGTTTCCACGCTGCACTTTGCGGATTCAAACTCAACTGACCGAGTGCGCGGGCAAGCAGCATTACGACGCCCGAAATAAAAAACCCGGCAGTTACCACCAGGGTTATTAAAAAGAAAAAAATACGCATTTTTTTATGATTTTTAGGGAATCTGTTCCAACGAAACCCTTTCTGTGCGGTGTAATTAAAGTTCATTTTCCTGAAAGCCTGTTTTAGACTTCGAGGCACAAAGCAGGGGCAAAACTATTTCAATTCCCACTTTTTTCGATCTTTTGGGTAGAATATCCGATCAAACTTACCGAATTAAGGTAAGCTGCCCATTGCGCCGCTCCAGGTCCCCGCCTTTTACTTTAAACGTTATTACGTAATAATATACGTCTGAATGCGCGTCCCAACCATTCAGGTTTTTGCCATCCCATAATTCGTTCGGGTAAATGCCCTGAAAAACCAATTCTCCCCAACGGGAATAAATGTACATTTCAAGAAATTCAACTGTACAGCCTTTAAACACCGGACTAAATTTATCGTTGGTGCCATCTCCATTGGGTGTAAAAGCATTGGGCATGTTGGGGAAACAGCAATTCGCATCATTTTTCAACAATTCAAAAGTATCCTGTACGGATCCGCAGGAATTGGTAAGGGTTACCGCATAAATGCCGTATTGATCCACCTGAATCGAGGCCGTTGTTGCACCAGTAGACCAAAGCCATTGGTTATCAAGTGCATTTACCGACGTTTTTAGTACAATCGGTAAGGTAAAACAGGAATCAATGGATACGTCGGGCAAAATGAGTACCATCGGCGCAAGCTCTTTGGTTACCGTAAAACGAACGGTACGCAGGATACAATTGTTGATTATTTGTACGGTATATTCGCCTGCTTGCGTGACGTTTAGCGTGGCGCTGGTGTCGCCGGTCGACCAGGCAACAACATCGCCCAACCCTTCAGGAATCAATTCGGTTGGGGTGTTTCCGCACACTGTTGCAGTTTGTTGATAATTTCCCTGATCTACAAATAACGGCGGCGCAATGGTATAAACCAGCAAAGTATCCCCGCAAGACGTGCTTACCTGCGCCGAATAAGTGCCAAATGCATTGATTTTCAAAGAATCGCCCTTGCTTCCATCCGACCAAAGGATCGGACTCCCGGAAGGTGCTGTGATGGACAACGTTACTGGAAACGGCGTGCAGGCATTTGTAATGGGGGATACATTTAATTGAACCACAACCTGTTGCATGGTATCAACCAAATAGGTACGTTGTCGAAATCCGCAAGCATCCTGATAATTTACCTTATACGTACCAGGCTGATTTACAATAATAAACGCGGTTGTAGCCCCTGTTGACCAATTAAAATTTGCAGTACCAGGCCCCGGTCCGATATCAATTGGCTGATTGGCGCAAAT
>CAIVGO010000295.1 GCA_903905445.1 uncultured Bacteroidota bacterium | reverse complement strand
GGCTGCTGCCTTCTGATTAAAGAAGGGCGCTTGCACAAATTTGGCAAACTGCCGACGCTCCGTCGTGCTTAATGTTAAAAGCGCTTCATATAAAAGGGTTTTTTCCATAAATTTTGCAAGCATTCATGTTCGGGCCTACCTTCGTCCGAAATTTGGTGTATGAAAAAATTAGGTTTTACCTTCAGTCTGTTGCTTTGCAGTGTTTTTGCCAGTGCCCAAGCGGCCGATACGCTCACTTTTGTGCAGTACAACCTGCTGAAATATGCAGATGCCAGTTGTATCCCCCTCACCACCAAAAACAACCGGCTCAAACTGATCTTTAACCACCTGAAGCCCGATATCCTGACCGTCAATGAAATGGCGCCCAACACCACCGCAGTAAACAGCCTGCTCAACAATGCCCTGGTGTTTAATCCCAATATGAAAGCGACCACTTTCAGCAACACCACCAACTCGGATGTGGTCAATATGCTGTACTACAACAGCGCCAAACTTGGATACATCAGCCACAGCGTAATCAAAGGCAATATTCGCGATATTGATGTGTACCGGTTATTTCACAAAGCGGGTACACAACCCGGCGATACCCTCGATTTTTATTGCATTTCGGCGCATTTTAAAGCCTCTCAAGGCAATGCCAATGCCTTAGAACGCGCCGAAGCAGCGGCAGATATTAACACCTGGCTGGCACAGCGTCCACAAATATTGCGGTATATGGTTTCCGGCGATTTTAACATTTATTCCAGTACAGAGCCCGCTTTCCAAACCTTGCTCGAACGTTTTGTCGACCCAATTGACCAAACGGAAGGCTGGCAGGGCATCCAATATGCCGCCGTCCATACCCAATCGCCTGCCGACGGTACCGATCCGTGTGCCGTGGAAGGCGGGATGGACGATCGTTTTGACTTTATTATGCTGAGCCCAAGCGTGTTTAGCGCAGCCGAAGCAATTTCCTATGCGCCCGAATCATACCAGGTAGTGGGCAACAACGGGGCTTCGTACAACAATGCCTTAAATTGCGTCAATAACTATACCGTGCCTTATGGCGTGTGTACCACCTTGCGCAACGCTTCCGACCATTTACCCGTAACCCTCAAATTGCTGGTTGGCGGCAACACACCCGTACACGCGCCTGACCGTGCGCAACTTCAGTTTCGTTTTTTGGGCAATCCGGTGCTGGGCGATTTCGCGACCTTGTACAGCCTTGAAAACGAAGCAGGCTTATACCAATGGCAATTGTGCAACACAGCGGGCCAAATATGCGAACAAGGCAAACAACAACTGGCGCCCAATCAACGCCTGGAAATACCCTTGCACAAGCTTTCGGCGGGCATTTATTTCCTCACCCTGCAAAGTTTCGACGGCCGCATCGTTTCCTTTAAACTCGTTAAAGGATGATTTGTGCAACAAAATTATTTTAAATAATTGATTTACAATACTTATTTTAGTTTTTTAAAAAAAATAGGTTACAATATCGAAAAAATGTCTTTGAAAATACGGGCAGCAATCTGAAATTTTGCAGCATCAAAAGGTTTATAATCTAATCGCTGTATCCTTTCATGCTGTCTGCTTTCGGGCGGGCATACCCACAAAAAAGAACAACTTGCTTATGATGCCCAGATTTTACACTTCGCTTATGTTCGTCTGCTGCTGGCTGTTACAGGCCAACGCTACCTTCGGACAATGTACCACCGCTGCTGGTACCCTGCAAGACGTGACGCCGCTCACGCTTTGCGAAAATGCTTCGTTCATCGTAGAATCCGCCGGCAACGCGGTACTCGACGGCAACGATATTTTATTGTTTGTGGCTTACACAGGCACTTTACCCAATGGCACCAATGTGCTGGCCACCTCAACCACCGGTAACTTTACTTACCTGCCAGCATTTTTGACCGCCGTCGATTTTAACGTTGCGGCCGTAGCAGGCAACAATGCGGGCGGCACGGTGGATTGGACCGACCCCTGCTTGTCTGTTTCGCCGGGGCGCCCTGTACATTACAATGCCAATCCATCCTTGGACCTTGCAGATGCAGTGCTCACTTGCTTCCAGACCAGTGTTACCCTCAGCGCCAGCGCCAACCAACCCGTTGTATTCACCTGGAGCAACAACCAGACGGGTGCGAATGTGGTCATACCGCAACCCGGTACCTATTGTGTGACGGCGACCAATACCGTGACCACTTGTTCTGCCACGAAATGCGTGAACGTAACCCAGGATATTACCCCCCCCATTGCCGATGGGGGGCCCAACATGAACCTAAGTTGTAATAATGGATTAGCGCTGGCACCTGTGCCGAATAATGGCGCACAGTTTGTTTACACTTGGTATGGTGCTAACGGGTTCAACTCCAACCTGCTTAATCCCATTGTTAGCGCACCGGGCGTTTATATCTTGGTGGTAACCGATACAAATAATGGATGTACGGCCGTAGACGATGTTGTTGTTACCCAGGATGCGCCGGTGCCTTTCAATATCAGCGTTAACCTAAGTGCTGGCTGCAACGGAGCTAATAACGGGATCATTCAGGCGAATGTTGTCGGTGGCGTGTTACCCCTCACTTATTCCTGGTCGGGTCCCAATGGTTTTACGGGCACCACGCCCAATATCAACAATTTAGCGCCCGGGCTTTATATCTTGATAGTGACCGATGCACAAGGTTGTTCGCAAACCTCGAGTTATGCACTGGCGGCACCAGCCCCGCTTACGGTTGATGTTCAGATCGCGCAGGCGGTTTGTAGTGGTGATCTGGCGCAGGCAACCGCAAGTGGTGGTGTTCCTCCGTATTTGTATACCTGGAGCAATGGTCAGGTTTATTCAATTAATCCAAACCTGGGCGATGGTCCCTATTGGATGACGGTTACTGATGCCGCAGGGTGTACCGTGGTAGATTCATTTATCATTCAAGGGAGTAACAACAACGGCTTTGGCGAATGCGGTTTTTTGAGCGGTTATGTGCGCAGGGATACCCTTGAAAATTGCCAAAATAATATGGAACCGGGCTTGCCGGGCTGGTTGGTGGTCGCTTTGGGGGCCGATACCCTTTATGGAAACACGGATGCACAGGGCAAATTCCTGCTCAGTGTACCGCCCGGCACCTATACGGTAAAAACATTTCCACCCAATGCACTTTGGGCACCCTGCCCGAATGGCTTGCAAGGAACCGTCACGATGCCCGATGAAATTGTACCCATTGGCGATTTGATGGTGCAAGCCGTAGCGGGCTGTCCGGCACTTAGCGTGCAAATTGGCACGGGTCAATTGCGCCGCTGTTTTGCCAACAATTATTATTCCGTGCAATATTGCAACACAGGCACTACCCGGGCCGATAGTGCGTACATTTTGATCGAATTAGATCCATTTTTGACGCTTTATGCCACCTCTTTTCCATCGACCTATGAAGATTTAGGCAATAACTTATACCGATTTAATGTCGGAACCATCGAAGCGCAGGACTGCGGCAATTTCAATTTGTCCGTGGAAGTAAGTTGCGATGCCGTTTTAGGTCAAACCCACTGCACCACGGCCCATATTTTCCCCGATTCCATCTGCACACCCCCGAATGCTCAATGGTCGGGCGCGCTGCTGAAAGCACATGCCTTGTGCAACCCCGATTCGCTACATTTTATCCTTAAAAACATTGGCACAAACGACCTTACTGAATCGGTCAACTATATTGTGATTGAGGATCATGTGATGGTGATGGATGCAAGTTTGAGTTTTCTGGCAGCGGGAGATTCGGTTACGGTATCGGTGCCTGCCAATGGAGCTAGCTGGTATTTTCAGTCGCAGCAAGCGCCTTTTTCACCACTTTTGTCACAGCCTACGGTTGCCGTGGAAGGCTGCACGACCAACAATGGTTTTTCGCTGGGATTTGTAAATCAATACCCCAATGGCGATGAAGACCCTTGGGAAGACCTTGACTGCACGCCCAACATCGGTTCTTTTGATCCCAATGATAAACAAGGCATTCCGTTGGGTTATGGCATCAAAAACTATATCCGGCCGGGCACGCCCATTGATTACCGCATCCGTTTTCAAAATACCGGCACCGATACGGCATTTAATATTGTAGTGGTT
>CAIVGO010000294.1 GCA_903905445.1 uncultured Bacteroidota bacterium | reverse complement strand
CAATTTCTACACACCTACCTTCTCGAAGTTTTCCTACTTTTGCGCATTCTTTGACGATCCACCCATCTTATTATTTTGCAAAGCAGCTCCCGCGTCAACATTATCGTACCCTGCTACAATCCGCCGCCCGATTGGGAAGTAGCACTTGCAACGCGTTTCAAACAATTCAGTAGCATGCTGGAAGGCCTTACTGCGGCACCCGGCTTGATTGTAGTCAACGATGGATCGCCCAACAATGCCACGGAAGTCAATTTTGAAAAACTCCGGGCGCTGATTCCAACGGCAAACGTGATCAGTTACACCCAAAACCGCGGTAAAGGATACGCTTTGCGCCAGGGCGTGGCGGCTTCGGATGCCGACATACACCTGGTAACCGACACCGATTTCCCCTATACCCTCGAAAGCATGCGGAAAATTGTGGAAACCACCCTGTTGCAAGGCGGCATTGCGGCGGGCAACCGTGATACAAGGTATTACGAAAAGGTGCCTTACTTCCGGCGACAATTATCGCGGTCGCTGCGCTGGATGTTGCGCCATGTACTGCGGCAACCGATTGATGATTCGCAATGCGGACTGAAAGGCTTCGACCACAGCGGGAAGGACCTGTTTTTGGAAACGACCATCGATCGTTTCTTGTTCGACCTCGAATTTTTGATGTTGGCAAAAAACCGGGTAAAAGTAACTCCCGTTCAAGTGGAACTTCGCGAAGGTGTGGTGTTCAGCAAAGTAGGCTGGAAAGTACTGGCGGCAGAAGGGAAAAACTTTATCCGATTGTTATTTAAATAATTGAGCACAAGCATTCACCTACCCGAACACATGAATAAGCACCCTTTTCAACAGATAGAACACAGCTTGCATGACCTCACCCGGCCCAAGCGTTCACATACTTTTTGGGGATTTTGGTTGGTGCTTGTGTGTACCATGGTGCTGCTTTATCCCAAAAACAGCACATGGCTCGCCTATCCCAATAATTTTATGATTGGCGATTCGGTCGACGGTTTTAAAAATAATATGACCACCGCCTGGCATGTGGGGCGCGATACCGGTTATGTGCATTACCGCGGTATGAATTACCCCAACGGAGAGCATATCTTGTTTACCGATATGCAGCCGATCTTTGCCATGACCATGCAATGGTGGAATCATAATATTTCGGATATCAGTGGAAATACCGTTGCCATCATCAATTTTTTGCAGTTGTTTTCCATGCTCTTTGGGGCGGGCATCATTTTTCTTTTGTTCCGAAAATTGCATGTGCCCGTTTGGTATGCAGGCCTGGTATCGATTGGAATGGTATTTTTATCGCCGCAATACAACCGTTTTGATGGGCATTACGGGCTTTCGCACACCTGGGTAATCCCTTTGTTGCTGTTGTTATTATCCAATTATGAAGCCCGTTACAGCAGGCGCTACCAAAGTTTGCTGATTGGCTTGCTGGTGTGGGTTGCTGCGCAAATTCATTTTTATTACCTGGGCATCAGTGCGCTTTTTTTAGGGTTATATATGGTGTATCAATTGATACTCGACCCAAGCTTGCGCAATTTCAGGGTACGCATCAGCCATTTGATCATCATGGTGATCGTGCCGTTTGCCTTGCTTAATATTTGGATACATTGGGCCAATTATACCCCCGATCGTCCGGGGTATCCGCAAGGATTTTTGGCGTATGTGGGCCGTATTGAAGGCGTTTTTATGCCTTACGAACAATCGCAAGTGTATCAATGGTTTACCAAGCATATTTTCAAAATCAAAGGACTCGATTTTGAAGCCAAACAAAATATCGGATTTGTTGCCTCTGCCTTTACGGTTTTTCTGTTGTTTGCCCGCTACCGCATGTTTGGCAAAAGCTGGTCGGAAGCAGCCTACCACCGGGTGAACAAAAACTTCCTAAATGGCATCCTTTTTTCATCTACCCTGCTGCTCATTTTTGCGCTGGGCTTTCCGTTCGACATCAAAGGATTGGAGTGGATGGTAGAATATATGGGGCCTTTACGACAGTTTCGTGGACTGGGGCGTTTTGTGTGGGCGTACTATTACGTGATCAATGTGATTGCTTTTTATGTGCTTTGGAATGTGAGCACCCGTTTTAAAGGTTTCAAGGGGCGCGCACCTTGGTTCAAATGGGTGATTGCGCTGGGGCCCGTCGCACTGCTGGCCTTTGAAGCGTACACGTTCCAGCAAATGAAGCCCCTTACACTGTCGCCCAATTTTGCAAAACGCAGCATTGCCGTGAACAGTCCCGACCATTGGATCAATAAAGTAGATTTTAGCAAGTTTCAGGCTTTGATGCCCATTCCATACTACCACATCGGCTCCGAAAACCTTATTTTGGACATCAATTACTGGTTGTACAAAAAAATGTACTACACCGCTTATCATACCGGGGTACCCGATTTGGCCGTAAACCTGAGTCGTACGCCCTTGAAACAAATGAGCAAGTCGGTGCAACTGGGTCTGGAAGCCTGCGAAGCGCCTGCCATCCTGGATGATTTTCCGGATAACCGCCCGATTGCCATTATGATTGAACCCAAAGAATGGGAAAAATCAAAAGACCATTATGCGCATCTGACCGAAAAAGCCACCTTGGTGTATGATAGCCCCGAAATGCGCATTTTATCCATCGAACTGGATAGTATTCGGGCCTACCAACGGCATTTGGCGCAGATCGTGTACAACAGTATGTTGAAAGAAACCTTGTATCCGGCACAAAAGCCCTGGACATCCACCAGCGCCAACAGCCATTTTTACTATCAGTCGTACGATTCGCTGACCACCACTGATCTGGTTTTTCAAGGGAAAGGCGCGTACATGGGACCATTTTCGGATTCTATTATGGTGTTCGACGCCCATTTGCCAAAAGGGCATTATAATTTATCCATGTGGTTGAAGTCGGACCGCGACATGAACATCAACGCGACGGCCAAGTTTTTTGAAAAAGACCGTACCAATGGCAATCAACTGGGGTTCCAGCATGAAGGTTTGCGTTTCAGTTTGCGCTCCATTGTCCAAGGTTGGGGCCTCATCGATCTAGGGTTTGAAGTAAAGGGCGATAACTCCACGGTACGCATTTTCATAGAGCCGCGTTCCGTGAAAGGCAACTTTTACATGGATGAAGTGCTAATAAAAAGTAGTGATTACTATTTGTATCGCGATGAACCCAAATGGGTAGTACGCAATAATTATTGGTACAAACGCGAGTGATTTTTTTTAAAATAAATTCTGAAACCGGCCAAATCCACCAGCATAAAAATACTGCGCCATGCAACGCCTGCTTAAAAATGTAAAAATTGTTGATGAAAAATCGATTTCTGCACCCCTGGACATCCTGATTCGGGCGGGCGAAATCGTGCAAATTGGTACGGGCATCACCGCCCCGGATGCTGAATTGTGGGATACACAGGGCGCCTGTGTGTCAACCGGATGGCTCGATCTGGGCACCCATATAGCCGATCCGGGTTTTGAGCACCGGGAAGACTTGCATTCGGCAGCCATGGCAGCAGCAGCAGGCGGATTCACCGCGATTGCCTGTTTCCCCAACACCCAACCGGCCATACACTCAAAATCGGAGGTATTTTACATAAAAAACAATACTGCAGCGTATCCGGTACAGTTTTTTCCAATTGGCGCAATTTCGGTAGACGCAGCCGGGAAAGACCTCGCTGAATTGATCGACATGCACCATGCAGGCGCTGTGGCTTTTTCGGACGGTGCCAATGCGGTGCAGGACGCGGGCCTGTTGCTCCGCGCTTTACAATACGCCAGCGCTTTTCATGGACTTATTTTGAACGAACCGCACCATAAAACCATTGCCGGGGGCGGACAAATGCACGAAGGCCGCATCAGCACCATGTTGGGATTAAAAGGCCTACCCGCTTTGTCGGAAACCGTGATGATTCAACGCGACCTCAGCCTGCTTGAATACGCGGAAAGTCGCCTACACATCCACCTCGTTTCTACCCGAAAAGGCGTGGAATTGATCCGGGCTGCAAAAAAAACCGGCGCAAACGTGACCGCCTCGGTGGCGATTGCAAACCTTTGTTTTACCGATCAGGTACTCCTGGGCGATGCACCGGAACACCTGCAGCCCATTGAAGCGTTTGATGCCCATTGGAAAGTAATGCCTCCGCTGCGCAGCGCAGACGATCAGGCAGCTTTGCTCGAAGGTTTGTTGGATGGCACCATTGATGTGCTGTGTAGCAACCACTTGCCCTGGGATGAAGAAATGAAAAACCTGGAGTTTCCTTATGCCGCATTTGGAATGACCGGGTTGGAAACACTGTTCCCGTTGTATGGCCGCTTTTTGGCCAGCCAACTCAGTTTACCCGCCCTGGTGCAAAAACTCAGCGTGCAACCGCGGCAGTTACTGGGCATTCCGGTCCACCCCATTGAAGTAGGTGCACGCGCCGAATTGACCCTTTTTGATCCAACAGCCGATTGGACTTACACGCTACAAAATATGCGCTCCAAATCGAAAAACTCGCCCTTATTGAACCAGCCGCTCAAAGGCCGCGTTTTGGGCATTGTGCAAGGAGATCAATGTCATAAAAATTAGAAAAATTTACCGCAGCAGGGTAACATCGCCCCGAACCTTTTCCAGACGACCGTCGCTGAAGCGCACTTGGGTTTCCCATATGTACACGCCTGGTAAGGCAGTATTGCCATTCCAGGTACCATCCCAGCCCTCGCTCGGCTGGTTGATCGGGAAGTTGTATTTTTCGAACCACAAACGTCCAAAACGATCAAGCACCCGCAGAGAAACAACTTCTGTAATACCACCGCTGCCATATACCGTAAATGCCTGATTTTCAGGTAAACTGGCAAACAACGACAATACATTCGGCACATATACATTGCGTTTGCGCTGTACCGAAATCAGTACCTCGTCTTCTACTGCGCAACCGCTGGTATCGGTAGCCGTCAATTTGAATAGGGTGGTGTATGCAGGGTACAACAGCGCAAAATCGAGTCCTTGCGCATCGGCAAAAGCAGCCGGTTCCCAATTGACACTGGCCAACGGACGATTGGCATTGATTGCGTATAAAAGGGTGTCGCCCGTGTAAATCAGGGAATCAGCGCCAATATTTATGGTAAAAATAACCCCGGTGGGCAAGATGGCCGCCTCATTTTTAGCACAGCCATTTTCATCCACCACCGAAAAAAAGTACGTGCCCGGTTGTAAGTTTTCAAATTTAAACTGACTAATAGGCGGTTCGTCTTCAAAAACAATTTGATACGGACCAATACCGCCCGATAATCCACTGATTTCGATAAAACCTTGATTTTGCCCAAAACAGCGGTCGCCACCGGTTTTAATCGTGCTCTTGATCGGGGTAGGGGCCGTAAGGGTGGTGCTGGTGGTGTACGAACAGTTATTGCCATCGGTGACCGTGAGCTGATAGGTCCCCACGCCCAGGCTGTCAATCACCAGGCTGGTTCGGCCGGTTGACCATTGGTAATAATATGGAGGAACGCCTCCAATTACACCGGAAGCAAGACGCCCATCGAGGCTGGCGGGACAAGAAACCCCAAAACCATTGTAATCAGTTTGTACCTGAATATTGCCTTGCAATGCTGGCGGGTTGGCAACAACAGCCGACAGGGTAGAGACCGCGCCATTGGTATCGGTAAAATTGAAAGTATAGGTACCAGCGGGCAAATCTTTAATAATATCGATTGGATCTAACGAACTTACCTGCCCTGTGCCCGACAAGCCATTCCCACTCCATTGGTACGTAACCGGGCCGAGCCCTGTTGTAAGGGCCACGCGAATAGCACCATCGGTTCGTCCGGAACAGGTAATGTCAACCCCAAGTAATTCAACGGAGAGCGGAGGATTGGGTTGCGCTGATAAAGGCAGCAAACCCAATAAAAACAGGAAAGTAAGGATAAATCTCATAGCAGGTGTTTGGATGCACGGTAAAATTAGGAATGATTTTCAAAATTTATGCCGTTTTGGTATCTCCTTTAACGATTGATCCTACATTTTTATGCCCAGGACTGCTTCTTGTGATAAGCAATGCCCCTAAAAAATGCTACCGAACGTCCCTCCTGCTGCTGAATCTCTATGGTATAATTGGAAATGGTTTGCCCTGCGTGCGCTTCCGTAGCAATTGCAGTGAGGATGTCACCTTCATAAACCGGCGCTACATGCTCTATCGTGCAATGGATTGAAACGGTATGCTGGCCACGCGTATTACAAGCAAAGGCGAAAGCGCTGTCGGCCAAAGTAAAGGTGATACCGCCATGTGCCACACCAAAACCATTCAACATCTCGGGACGCACCTGCATACGCAAGGTACAGGAGCCTTTTTCAAT